>JAGNOM010000171.1 GCA_017990155.1 Propionivibrio sp.
ACCGTGCGGGGGATGCCGTCGATGCTGGCGACCACCGGTGTCGTCGCTTTACCTCCCGCCCCGTCCGAGTTCCACAGCTGCAGGATCAGCTTGCCGCCGCCGCGGTTGATGATGTCCTCGGCCTTGTGGAAGTGGAAATGCGCCGGCGTCTCCTGCCCGTCGCCGACGACCATGATCTTTTCCGCATAGACCTTCTTGCTGCTGCCGAGCTTGCCGTTGCGCACGGTGAATAGCGTCAGGCCGCGCTTGGCGAAGTCGCCGGAA
This sequence comes from Propionivibrio sp., assembly GCA_017990155.1. Lineage (GTDB taxonomy): Bacteria > Pseudomonadota > Gammaproteobacteria > Burkholderiales > Rhodocyclaceae > Propionivibrio. Next base: position 265 of record JAGNOM010000171.1, read on the forward strand.
CCGAAATCAGTGATGTCCCAGCCGAGCTGGCAATCGAAAATCTCCGCGCAGTCGGCGGCGCGCGCCTTCCAGTCGGCCTCGGACCAGGCGGCCCACGGCGGCAGCTTGAACTGGAATTCGTCGAAGAAGGCCTGCGCCGATTGCAGAATCTGGTTGATTTCGCTGCGTTTCATGGGATTTCCTCCGGGTGGGTGTTAGCTAACGTAGGTTAGCAAGCGAAATCGAAGACTATTCCTCGCGTTTTTGGCTGTCAAGCCAGCAAGCTGGGCAGGACGATCCGGCGCGGCGCGAGGTCGGGTTCGGCGACTGTGGCGAAGAGCAGTTCCGCCGCCTGCCGCCCAATCTCGTGATGCGGCTGGATGACCGAGATCATGCCGCTGGAGAAAAAGGCCGGGTCGGCGCCAAAGCGGGCGATCGGCGGCGGTGGCGCGTCTTTCGGCAGCAAGCCGGCGAGCAGTTCGCGCGTGCGGTACGAGAGGCCGGTCGTCGTGACGAACCAGGCGTCCGGGCGTTCGCCTTCGGGCAAGGACAACAACGCCCGCAAAGCGCGGGACAGGTCGTCGGCGTGCGGATCGATGCGGTCGAGGCGGATCTGCCAGCGCTCGTCGGCCGTCAATCCATGTCTAGCCAATGCGTCGCGGTAGCCAGCGATGCGCTCGCCGCTGCTCGACGCGTCGAGATCAAAGGAAATGCAGCCGATCCGCCGCGCGCTGCCTTCGATCAGGCGCTCAACCGCCCGTTGCGCGCCGGCGCGGTCGTCCTGCACCACCGCGTGGCCGGCCCAGCCTGGCGGAATGCGGTCGGCGCAGACGACCGGAAGTTTCTCGTCGGCCAGCCGTTCAGCGAGCGGCGGGACGTCGGACGGCCGTGCGTAAAAGTCGACGCAGGGGACGATGATCAGCCCGTCGATGCCGCGATAGAGCAGCGATTCGATGTTGCGCATCTCGAGCGTGCGCTCCATCCGGCTTGAACACAGCATCATCGTCACGTCGTGCCGGGCGAAGACTTCGTCGATCCCGCGCAGCATTTCGGCCATGAAGGCTTCATGCACGTCGGGGAAAACGACGCCGATGGCGCCGGTCTTCCGGGTATTGAGCGCCTGCGCGAAGTAGTTCGGGCGGAAGCCGAGTTCGCGTGCGCGCTCGAGGATGCGGCTGGCCGTTTCCGGGTTGATGCGCCGGCGCTCGGCTTCGCCCGCGAGGACGAAGGAAACCGTGGACCGCGAAATCTGCAGCTCCTCGGCGATGCTCTTCATGGTGGGCTTGGGATTTGCCATACCAGTCAGGTGGAGGACTCGCCGCCATCGACCGGGCGCCGAAACATGTCGGGCGTCAGTTCGTGCTTTTGCAGCAGGCGGTAGAACTCGGTGCGGTTGCGGTCAGCAATGCGCGCGGCGTCGGTGACGTTGCCGTCGGTCAGCTTCAACAGCTGGACGAGATAGTTGCGCTCGAAGCGTTGCTTGGCGTCGGCGTAGGACAGGGCTTCGAGCGTCGGCACGCGCAAGGCGCGCTGGATGAGCGTCAGCGGGATCAGCGGCGTCGTGGCCAGCGCGCAGCACTGCTCGACGACGTTGTAGAGCTGGCGCACGTTACCCGGCCAGGCGGCGTTGATCAGCGCTTCAATGGCCTCCGGCGCAAAGCCGACGATTCCCTTGTCGTACTTCTTCACGAGTTGCTGAACGAAATGGTTGGCCAGCAGCGGGATATCCTCGCGCCGTTCTTCGAGTTTCGGCAGGGCGAGCGTGACGACGTCGAGCCGGTAGTAGAGGTCTTCGCGAAACTGGCCCTCAGCCATCGCCGCTTCGAGGTCGCGGTGCGTTGCCGAGAGCACGCGCACATCGACCGGTTCGGCGCGCGTTGCGCCGACCGGCCGCACGGCCCGGTCCTGCAGCACGCGCAGCAACTTGACCTGCAGCGCCAGCGGCATATCGCCGATCTCGTCGAGGAACAGCGTGCCGCCGTTAGCGGCCTGGAAGAGGCCGGTGTGCGCGCTGGCCGCGCCGGTAAACGCGCCCTTGACGTGGCCGAACAGTTCGGATTCGAGCAATTGTTCGGGAATCGCGCCGCAGTTGATGGCGACGAAGGGCGCGCCGGCGCGTGGGCTGGCGCGATGAATGGCGCGCGCCAGCACCTCCTTGCCGGTGCCGCTTTCGCCGCGGATCAGCACGCTGGCATCGGACGCGGCGACGACGCGCGCTTCCTCGATCAGCTCGGCCATGCGGCTGCTGCGGAAGACGAGCCCGGCGCGCCAGGCGTCGTCCTGCCCGGTTTGCGGCGTTTCGCCGGCCGGCGAGAGCTGCAGCGCCTGTTCGATCTTCTCGCGCAGAACGTTGCTGTCGAAAGGCTTGGTCAGGTAGCCGAAGACGCCGCGCGACATTGCGTCGACGGCATCCGGAATCGTCCCGTGCGCGGTGAGCAGGATCACCGGCAGCGTCGGCCGCGTGGTACGGATTTCGTCGAACAGAGCGAGGCCGTCCTTGCCCGGCAGGCGGATGTCGCTAAGCACCAATTGTGGCGGTTCGACCGCGATGCGCGCCAGGCCTTCCTCGGCCGAGGCGGCGGTCGATACGCGGTAGCCCCAGGCGTGCAGGCGCATGGTGAGGAGGCGCAGGAGATCCGGGTCGTCGTCGACGACGAGCAGGTGGGCGGACGATTTCTCAGCGCTCATTTCGCGGCTCCGGCCGGCGCGTCGTTGGCGGCGGGAGGCTTGGGCAGCGAGCGTTCGATGTCGGCGAGGGCGTCGATTTTTCGCTGCAGTTCGTCGTTGCGACGCTGGCTGTCGCCCAGTTGTTGTTCAAGTTCGCTCATCTGTGCGGTCAATCGGGAGTTTTGTGATTCAAGTTTCTGTCGCTCGCTGTAGTGCGTGGCCATCAGTCGGGCCAGCGGATGCAGGCTGCTGGCATTCGGTTCGCTGGATTTCAGGAGGCCGGCGAGCAGGCTCTGCGCTCTTGCCAGATTGGGCGGTGTGCGTGCCTGCCCGAGCAGCATCGCCATGCGCAGCTGGACGCTCGGCGTCTGCGGCAACGCCGCCAGCGTCTGGCGCTGACGGGCGAGTTCCTTGGCGCTCATGCGCGGCAGCAGCTGGAGATAGCCGAGCAGCGGCAGCATCGCCGTTTCATCGACCTTGATCTCGACACGTGGTGTCTCCGCCATGATCGGCTCTTCGGGCACCGGCTCGGGCGCCGTAGCGCACGCCGAAAGCAGGGCGACGACCGGCAGCCACATGCAGCAGCGGGGGAGTTTTGTTTTCGTTGCGCGCCTATTCACACGGCACCTCAATGCGGAAACAGGCACCGGGCGGGTGGTTGGCATGGCCCTGATGGCCCTTGCTCAGTTCGATGCTTCCGCCCATCGCCGTCAGCAGTTCGCGCACGATCGACAGTCCGACGCCGCTGCCCTGGCGAGGAATCGGCGAAGGACGCGCGCCTTGCACGAAGGGTTCGAAGATGCGTTCAGCGTCCTCGGGCGCGATCCCCGGTCCCTGGTCGATGCAGGCAATACGCAGGTGGTCGCCGATGACCTCCGCTTCAAGCCGGATGGCGCCCCCTTCTGGACTGAAGTCGATGGCGTTGGAGAGCAGGTTGTCGAGCACGACGAGCAGCTTGTCGCCGTCGAGCGCGCGGGTGAGCGCCGGCGCCTTGGGCAGGACGACGAGCCGCCGCGCCTGGATCTGCAGCTCGCGGCCCTGGATCGCATCGGCGAGCAGCTTCTTCAGCGGCACCGGTCGGTAGCAGAGACGGCGCGCTTCGAAGGACGCGGCGTTCAGGCGCAGCAGGCTTTCGATGTGCTGCTGCAGCGTCATCACGTTGTGCTGGAGGATATCGACGACCTCCTGCTGGGCGCCCTCAAGCGGCCCGGCGACCTTGTCCTGCAGCAGCGCGACGCCCTCACGCAACGCGGTCAGCGGCGTCTTCAGTTCGTGCGATACATGCCGCAGTGTGCGTTCGCGTTCGGACTCGAGTTCGCTCAGGCGCCGCCGCAGCCAGTCGAGCCGGCGCCCGACGCGCCGCAGGTCGGCGGGTCCGCGGACATTCACCGGTTCCTCGAAGCGGCTTTCGCCGAGGCGCTCAATGACGTTTTCGATGCTCGTGATCGGCCGCGACAACCACCAGCTCATCGCCAGCGCGACGACAAAGGCGCCGCCGACGGCAATCGCGACCATGGTGGTGAGGCGCAGACGGCTGGCGTCGAGCGTCGTCATCATCGCCTGATGCTGCGTATCGATCCATTGCCGGCCGCGCTGGTCGAGCGCCCGGTTGATTTCACCGAGACGGCCCAGGAACGGCAGCAGTTCGGCCTGCGACTTCAGGCGGTGTAATCCGGCCGCGAGTTGTTCGACGTTTTCCCGCCAGTCGTGCGGGAGACTGCCAAGTGCTTCAGCCGGCATCGATTCGAGGCGTTGAACGGCCGTCAGCGCCAGCGCCGAATGCTCGTCAAAGCGCTTGAGCAGCACCGGCTCATTGAGTACGAGAAACTGACGGGTGCTGCGTTCGAGATCGACCGTCCGCTCGGCCAGTTCCTGAATCGCCGCGTTGAGTTCGAGCGCCTGCGCGTTGCTGCGCTGGCTTTGCGCGACGAAATGTTCAAGCGTCAGCCAGCTCTGTACGGCGGCCCAGCTCAACAGCAGGGCAATCAGCAGGAATCCGGCCAGCATGCTCTGGCGGAAGGAAATTCGAATCATCGTACGGGTCTGAGAGCAGCCGGTGAATTGTCGACGCAAGCATCGACGCGAGAGCGCAGTTTAGACCGGCCGCAGGCCGTCGTGGGGAAGAGAATGCATCGCGAAGAGCCCTCGTTTATCCATCGATCGTTCTGAAATACATATTTAAAACATAAGGTTATGATCAGCGTCGTTTATTGGCGACAGCCTAAGCCACTGCGCTGCAAGGGGAATTGCGAATGCAGTTGATGAACTGTCGCTTTTTCCCGACATCTCTCGGTGAAAATCTAATAGATAATATGAAGAGTATCCCGTATCCATCTGTTTATTCGTGAAAATGGTCAGTGGCATGGATATCGCTAAGGCTCTGGCGTCATCAACGCTGTAGCACTTTGGGAAGGAAATATCATGTTCAACAAATCCGGCGTCTTTGGGCGCAACGAACCCGCGAATCCAGCGAATCGCCGCGATCTGGCGCCCGGCTCGTCGACGGCTACTTCAAATGTCTCGTCGGGTGTCGTCACTCCGTCGGCCATCGACCGTTCGTCAACCCGGGGCGTTCCCACGATCAAGGAGGCGGTTCCGCCCGTCAGCGCCGAGCCGGCGACGCCCACTGTCCAGCCCGTGAGCGAAACCGCCGCGGCCAGCAGCGACGTGATGGGCGCGCGCCTGATCGTCGGCCCCGACGTCAAGCTCAAGGGCGCTGAAATCCTCGACTGCGACACGCTGGTCGTCGAAGGCCGCGTCGAAGCGACGATGGACAGCCGCGTCATCCGCATCGCTGAAAACGGCTCCTTCTCCGGCAAGGTCAGCATCGACATCGCCGAGATCCACGGCACCTTCGAGGGCGAATTGACGGCGCGCTCGCAGCTGATCATTCACTCGACCGGCCGCGTCAGCGGCACCATCCGCTACGGCAAGCTGGTCGCCGACGAAGGCGGCGAACTCTGCGGCGATATCAATGTCATCTCGGCCGGTTCGGCGTCATCGGCAAAAGCCGTGAGCGCCAGCCGCGACGCCGGCGTCGTCCTCGGTGTAGTTTCGGCCTGAGACGATCATTTCCACACTACTCTCGCTAACATGACCCTCTGAAAGTTCAGGCAAAGAAATCTTCACATGCACTATTCGACCCCTTCAAGTCTGATACTGGAAGCTCCGCGCTTACCTGAGCCACGCGGCGTGCATCCGATCGAGCGCGCGCCCGAGTCGCTGCCGCCGCTGCGTTCGCTTTGGGCGTCGCTGTCGTGCCGGCGCGGCTACGACATCCGCCCGGCGCGTACGCCGAAACAGCACGGTCTGACCAATTCGCTGGTGCGCCGCATGTACGCCTGGCGCGGTTACCGGACCGAAGCGCACCGTCAGCCGCTCGA
>JAGNOM010000172.1 GCA_017990155.1 Propionivibrio sp.
GCTCGCGTTACGAGACGCCGCTCGGCTTCCGCATTCCCGGCAAGGTTTCCGCCCGGCTGGTGGATGCCGGCGCGCGCGTCAAAAGCGGCGACGTGCTGATGCGCCTCGATCCAGTGGATACCGCGCTCACGGCAGCGTCGGCGAAGGCACAACTGGATCTGGCGAAAGCCGACGTCGAGCGTTACCGCGAACTGCGCGACAAGAACTTCGTCAGTCAGGCGGTTCTGGACGCCAAGGAAACGGCTTACAAGGCGACGAAGGCGCAGGCCGATCTGGCCGCCAATCAAAGCGCCTACACCGAATTGCGCGCTGATCAGGATGGCGTGGTTGCTCAGGTGGCGGCGGAAGTTGGTCAGGTGGTCGCCGCAGGACAAGCAGTCGTCCGTCTCGCGCGCACCGACGTGCTCGAAGTGGCATTCGCCGTCCCCGAAACGCGCGCGCAGGCGGTGCGTTCCCTGAAAGTGGCAGAGGTCGGCCTGTGGACCGAAGGCAGCCGGCGTTATTCGGCCGCGTTGCGCGAACTCTCCGCCGTGGCCGATCCACTGACGCGCACCTACGCGGCGCGGGTGTCGATTCTCGATCCCGATGAACACGTGATGCTCGGCATGACGGCGAATGTGACGTTTCCGGGCGAGACCGGCGGCGTCGGCGCGAGCGGCACGGCGTCGCGCATCCAGGTGCCGTTGACGGCGATCTTCCAGCAGGAGGGCAAGCCGGCGCTGTGGGTCGTCGCGCCGGACCAGACGATCGCCTTGCGTCCGGTCAAGGTCGCGAGCTTCGGCGAGGTGACGGCGGTACTGGAAAGCGGCGTCGCGGTCGGCGAACGGATCGTCGTCGCCGGCGTGCACAAGCTGAACGCCGGCGAGAAGATCAAGGCCGTCGATCAACTGCCCAAGGCGCCGCTCGTGCCATGACGCACCTCAACCTTTCCGAATGGGGGCTGCGCCATCGCTCGATGATCGCTTATCTGATCATCGTCATGATGGTCGGCGGCGTGTTTTCCTACTTCAAGCTCGGCCGCGCCGAGGACCCGGACTTCACCTTCAAGGCGATGGTCGTGCGAACGCTGTGGCCGGGGGCGACGGCGCAGGAAGTCGAGCAGCAGGTCACCGAACGCATTGAGAAGAAGCTGCAGGAAGTGCCGTGGGCCGACGTCATCCGCTCGAACTCGAAGTCCGGCGAATCGCTGGTCTTCATCATCCTCAAGGACTACACGCCGAAGAAGGAAGTGCCGGAGGCGTGGTACCAGGTGCGCAAGAAGCTCGGCGACATCCGGCATACCTTTCCCGCCGGCATCCAGGGGCCGTTCATCAACGATGAGTTCGGCGACACCTTCATCAACATCTTCGCGCTGACCGGCGACGGCTTCGACCTCGCTCGCCTGCGCGAGGAAGCCGACCGCGTGGCGCGCGAGTTGCGCCAGGTGCCGGACGTGAAGAAGGTCGAACTCGTCGGCGTGCAGGACGAAAAAGTATTCGTCGAAATCTCGAGTGCGAAGCTGGCCACGCTCGGCCTCGATCCGTCGGCGATCTTCGACGCCTTGCAGCGCCAGAACGCGATGGCGCCTTCGGGCTATTTCGAGACCGAAAGCGACCGCGTGCGTTTGCGCGTGTCGGGCGAATTCACCTCCGAGCATAGCGTGCGCGAGATCGGTATTCAGGCCAATGGGCAGTTTTTCCGTCTCGGCGATATTGCGACCGTCAAGCGTGGCTACGTCGATCCGCCGGCGCCGCGTATGCGCGTCAAGGGCGAACCGGCGATCGGCGTCGCAGTCGCCATGAACAAGGGTAGCGATGTGATCAAGATCGGCGAACGCCTGCGCGCCGAGGTGGCGCGTCTGCAGGCCGATCTGCCGACCGGCATCGACATCCATGTCGTCGCCGATCAGCCGCAAGTCGTCCAGCAGTCGATCAATCTCTTCATGTCGTCCTTGCTGGAAGCCGTCGTCATCGTCCTCGCGGTGTCCTTCCTCAGTCTCGGCTTGCGCACGGGTACCGTGGTCGCCCTGTCGATTCCACTGGTGCTGGCGATTACCTTCCTGATGATGGAGGTGTTCGGTATCGACCTACAGCGCATTTCGCTTGGCGCGTTGATCATCGCGCTCGGCCTGCTGGTCGATGACGCGATCATCGCGGTCGAGATGATGGTGGTGAAGATGGAGCAGGGCTGGGACCGCTTTCGCGCCGCGACCTTTGCTTATACGTCGACGGCCTTTCCGATGCTGACGGGCACGCTCATCACCGCGGCCGGCTTCATGCCGGTCGGCTTTGCCAAATCTGCCGCGGGGGAGTACGCCTTCTCGATCTTCGCCGTGGTGACAATCGCGCTAATCGTCTCCTGGGTCGTCGCTGTCGTCTTCACGCCCTATCTCGGCTACAAGATTCTCGATGCCAAGAAGCTGCATGCCAAGGCGCAGCAGCACGGCGAAGATATTTACGAGACGCCCTTCTATCGGCGTATGCGCGCCAGTGTCGAGTGGTGTGTGCGCCGCCGCTGGCGGGTCATCATCGCCACCGTGCTGGTGTTCGTCCTCTCGCTTGTCGCCCTCGGCGCGGGCGTGCAGAAGCAGTTCTTCCCGGCGTCGGCGCGCCTGGAACTGCTCGTCGACCTGTGGCTGCCGCAAGGTTCCTCGCTCAAGGCAACCGAGGCGCAGGCGCGGAGAGTCGAGCAAAAACTGCTCAGTGATCCTGAGATGAAAGCGTCGATCAAGGAGTTTGTCAGCTACATCGGTAACGGCAGTCCGCGCTTCTACTTGCCGCTCGACCAGCAGCTGTTCAATGACAACTTCGCGCAGTTCGTCGTTGTGACGCATGACATCGAAGCACGCGAGGATCTGAAACGCCGGCTTGAATCGTATTTCGCGACCGACAGCGCCGACTGGCAGGGGGGGCTGGCCAACATCCGCGCGCGCGTTCTGCGCCTGGAGAACGGACCACCGGTCGGCTTCCCGATCCAGTTCCGCGTCTCAGGCGAGGATCTGACCGAGCTGCGCCGCGCTGCGGAGCAAGTGGCAACGGTCATGCGCGCCAACCGGCACGTGAAGGACGTCAACTTCGACTGGAACGAAATGGGCAAGTCGGTTCGCCTCGACGTCGACCAGGATCGTGCGCGTGCGCTTGGCGTCAGTACGCTCGACCTGTCGAACTCGATCAATCTTCTGCTTGCGGGGACGACGATCACGCAGATGCGCGAAGGCGATCAGCTGGTCGATGTCGTCGTTCGGGCGAGTGGCGACCAGCGCGCCCGCATTTCAGCATTGGAGGACATCAACATTCGTACGTCGAATGGCCGCTACGTGCCGCTCGCGCAAGTGGCGAAGGTCGATTATGAACTTGAGAATGTCCTGATCAATCGGCGCAATCGCCTGCCGACCATCACCGTGCGCGCCGACATCCGCGACAACGTGCAGGCGCCGGTCGTTTCCGCGCAGATCAATCCGCAACTCGACGCCGTGCGGGCAAAACTGCCGCCCGGCTTCCGCATCGAACTCGGTGGCGCGACCGAGGAATCGGCCAAAGGCGAGAACTCGATCAAGGCCGTGTTGCCGTGGATGCTGATCGTCGTCATCACGCTCCTGATGATCCAGCTACAGAACATCGGGCGGACAGTGCTCGTGCTTCTCACGGCACCGCTCGGCCTGATCGGCGTGGCGATCGCGCTGCTCGCCTTCAACGTGCCGTTCGGCTTCGTCGCCAATCTCGGCGTGATTGCGCTGTTCGGCATGATCATGCGCAACTCGGTGATACTCGTCGATCAGATCGAACAGGACGAGAAGGCCGGCAAGTCGACGTGGGAGGCGATCGTCGGGTCGACCGTTCGCCGCTTCCGGCCGATCATGCTCACGGCTGCCGCGGCGATCCTGGCGATGATCCCGTTGACGCGCAGCGTCTTCTGGGGGCCGATGGCTGTGGCGATCATGGGCGGCCTGATTGTGGCGACCTTGCTGACCGTGTTCTTCCTCCCGGCGCTATATGCTGCGTGGTATCGGGTGAAGATCGGGTAAAGGTATAATTCCGCTCTGTTGAACTAATGTATATTAGTTTGTGCTAATATTTAATTCGTGACGAGGAACGCCATGGCCGCAGCGACAATGAACATCGAACAAGCACGTTTCAACATGATCCAGCAGCAAATCCGTCCGTGGGAAGTGCTCGATCCCGACGTCCTGGACCTGCTGGCGATCGTCAAGCGTGAAGATTTCGTTCCGGCCGCGCACAAGGACTTGGCATTCGCCGACGTCGAGATTCCGCTCAAGGAAAACGCCCAGGCCAGCCAGATCATGCTGGCGCCGAAAATTGAAGCGCGCATGCTGCAGGCGCTCGGGATCCGCAACACCGACACGGTGCTCGAAATCGGCGCCGGCAGCGGTTTCATGGCGGCGCTTCTGGCAGCCAGGGCCGAGTTTGTCTATGCCGTTGAAATCGACCCGGAACTCGTCGAGACGGCGCGTAACAACCTCAAGCACGCCGGCGTGGCCAACGTCAGCGTCGATCTCGGCGACGGCGCCCAGGGCTGGCCGCTCTATACGCCGTATGACGCGATCGTGGTCTCGGGTTCGATGCCGGTGCTGCCCGATGCGCTGCTCAAGCAGCTCAAGATCGGCGGTCGCCTCGTCGCCATCGTCGGCGAAGCGCCCGTCATGCAGATGCAACTGGTGACACGCACCGAAGAAGACGCGTTCAATACGGTCGTCGTTCTCGAAACGGTCGTGGCGCCGCTCGAAAATACTGCGCAGCGCGACAAGTTCGTTTTCTAGCATCCAAAGAGGGCAGCATCATGAGACTGAAACCGTCGGCAATTCGCTTTTCTCTGCTTCTCGGGACCTTGTTCTCGGTGGCGCCGGCGTTCTCTGCAGATCTCTCGCAGGTCTACCGCGAGGCTCTGGTCAATGATGCGCAGTACGCCGAAGCACGCGCCAAGGCGGAAGCCGGGCGCGAGAAGTTGCCGCAGGGCTTGTCGGGTTTGCTGCCGACGATTGGTGCGTCGGCCAATACGGTGGGGAACGACAACACGTATCACCCGAATGGCGCGCCAACGAGCCGCAACGGCTTCAATTCGAACGGCTACATGCTGACCCTGAGCCAGCCGATCTTCCGTTGGCAGAACTGGGTTCAGTACGACCAGGCCAAACTGCAGGTCGTGCAGACTGAAGCCAGTTTCGCGCAGGCGTCGCAGGATCTGGTCTTGCGCGTGGCCCAGGCCTATTTCGACGTGCTCTACGTGCAGGAAGTGCTGAAGGCGGTGCGTGCCAACAAGGAAGCGATCACGCAGCAGCTCGAACAAGCCAAGAAGAACTTCGAGGTCGGAACCGCGACCATCACGGATTCGCAGGAAGCGCAGTCGCGCTTTGATCTGGCGAGCGCGCAGGAGATTGCCGCGATCAACGAACTCGATGTTCGCCGCTATGCCTTGCGTCTCGTGGTTGGCAAGGATCCGGGCGAACTCAACGCGCTGAAGCCGGATGTGCAACTGACACAGCCGCAGCCGGCAACGATGGACAACTGGGTCACGGCCGCAGAGACGAACAGCTTTGCCGTTCAAGTTCTGCAAGCCGCGGCGGAACTGGCGACCAAGGAAGTCGAGCGCACGCGCGCCGGGCACTATCCGACGCTGGATGCGGTGGCCAATTACGGCCGGGCGAACAATACCAACGGCAACGACATCGACACCGATGTGCGCAACATCGGGCTTCAACTCAACATCCCGATTTTTCAGGGCGGCTACGTTAGCTCGAAAACGCGGGAAGCCGTGGCCAACCGGAGTGCCGCGCAATCGGCGCTGGACGGAGCGCGACGGAGCGCCACGCTGAATGCCCAGCAGTCTTTCCTCGGCGTGGTGAATGGGCTGGCACAGATCAAGGCGCTCGAAGCGGCGCTGGTGTCGAGCACGAGCGCGCTCGAATCGAACAAGCTCGGCTACGAAGTCGGCGTGCGCATCAACATCGACGTGCTCAATGCCGAGAACCAGGTCTACGTAACGAAGCGCGACCTGGCCAAGGCGCGCTTCGACACGCTGCTTGCGCAACTCAAGCTCAAGGCGTCTGTTGGCGCATTGGGCGAGGCTGATCTCGAACAGATCAACCCCTTGTTTGTTACCCCGTAAACCGTGCGGTACGACCGCTGACCGTCGAAACGCCTTGTAGGAGCCCTAGATGGTCGCCCCCGTTTTGCCAAGCGTTCAATTGATGACGGTAAGCAGGTAAAGATTGCAGCCATAGATCCGGACTTTGATCGAGGCCATAGCCTCTGTCCCTGATGGAATACGCTGGTCGATCC
>JAGNOM010000173.1 GCA_017990155.1 Propionivibrio sp.
CGCTGGCACCGGTGAGGATGTCGGCCAGCGCGTGACCGATCTGCTCACCGCCGGAGAACGCCCAGACGAAGGCGGCGACCTTGGTCTCCAAGCCCTGCAGGTTGTACGGCCGCCCGCCGGTGAGCACGACGACGACCGGCTTGCCGGTGGCGACGACGGCTTCGAGCAGTTCCTGCTGGACGCCCGGCAGGTCGAGGCTGTCGGCGTCAGAGCCTTCGCCGACCGTACCGGTCTGGAAAAGGCCGGCCAGGTCGCCGACGCAGACGATCGCCACGTCTGAATCACTCGCCAACGCGACAGCTTCCGGGATATGGCTGACGTTCCTGGAAACCGGCGAAACGCGCTCGACGTTAGCCGTCTCCTGCACATCGCCAGGGAAGGTCGGAGCACCGTACTCGCGTTTCTCCAGGATTTCGACGCCTTTGGCGAAGCGTACCTTGTCGGTGCCGAACGCCTGCCGCAAGCCGGCCAGCGGTGTCACGATGTCGCTCGTGCTGGCTTCGATCTCGCTCAGGATGAGGTGCGCCGGGAAGCTGTAGCCGGAAAGCTGGGCGAGCGGATCATCGGCCGTCGGGCCGATGACGGCGATGCGTTGCGCAGCTACCGCGGCCAACGGCAGGATGCCATTGTTCTCGAGGACGACGATCGACTCGCGCGCCACCTCGCGCGCCGTTTCGATCGCTTCCGGCGAACGCAGGCAGATCGCGCCTTCGTCGGCATACGGCTTTTCGAATAGCCCGATGCGGAACTTCTCAGTCAGCACGCGCGAGACAATCTCGTCGATCTTCTCGACCGACAGCAGACCGCGCTCGATAGCGGCCTTGATCTCGGTCGCGCAGTCGTCGCCCGGCAGCTCGATATCGAGGCCGGCGTTGTAGGAGAGCGCGGCAGCCTCGGCCTTGCCTGATGCGACGCCGTGGTGCTGGTAGAGCAGGCTGACGCCGATGTAGTCGGCGACGATCAGGCCGTCGAAGCCCCACTGGTCACGCAACACGGTGGTCAGCAGGTGGTGCGACGCGTGGCACGGCTCGTTGTCGATGTCGTGGTAGGCCGGCATCACCGAACCGGCGTTGGCGCCCTTGACGGCCATTTCGAAGGGCAGCAGGAAGGTGTCGTTAAGCTCGCGCCAGCCGAGATGCACCGGCGCATGGTTGCGCGCGCCCTCGCTGAACGAGTGGCCGACGTAGTGCTTGAGCGTCGCCAGCAGGTCGCGCTTCTCGCCTTGCAAGCCCTGCACGTAGTTCGTCGCCATCACGCCGATCAGGTACGGATCTTCGCCGAAGGTCTCCTCGGTGCGCCCCCAGCGCACGTCGCGCGAGACGTCGAGTACCGGTGCCAGGCCCTGGTGACAGCCGATGCTGCGCGCTTCCAGGCCGATGACCTGACCGACGCGTTCGATCAGCGCCGGGTTCCACGTCGCGCCGAAGGCCAGCGCCGACGGGAAGAGCGTACCGCCGCGTGCCATCAGGCCGACGAGACATTCCTCGTGCGACATTGCAGGGATGCCGAGCCGCGTTTCCTCGACGAGAAACTTCTGCAAACGGTTGAGCGCCCGCACGCCCTGCTTCGGATCAACGCTGTGGCTGCCCAACGGCCGCGTGATCTGGCCGAGCCCATTTTTCAGCATCTGCTGCAGTTTCTCTTGATCACTGTGACCGATGAACGCATCCGAACGAACCTTGTGGTTGCCGTCCTCGGACAGCAGCAGCCAGAAGGCGTGCATCTGGGCGATCTTTTCTTCGAGCGTCATCCGGGACAAAAGATCGATCACGCGAACCGGGATCGGCAGAGCGGCGTTTTTATATTCCATGTGCATCACAATTCTCCATGACATTCCTTTCGCCCTGCGAGTCAGCGTGAAAGGGGTAACAAAAACCGGGTGGCGGATTCAGTGTGCCGTCAGGCGTGGCACGGCGAGTCCTTCCGCATCGAAAACGTGGCACTGCGCCGGATCAAAACCGAAACTCATTGCCTCGCCGCAGCGTGCGTAACAATCGCCGGCCACCTTGGCGATCAGCGATTCGGCGGCATTGGACGCCTCGCTCTTCAGATAGACGTAGCTGTATTCGCCAAAGCGCTCGACCTGGCGCACCGTGCGCGTCATCCGGCATTCCGCGCTGCCAGGCGCGACCGGGTGCATGTGTTCCGGCCGCAAACCGAGCGTCACGGTCGCGCCGGCTTTCAGCGCGCTTGCGTCAACCGGCACCATCACCGTCTCGCTGGCGCCAATCTGCACGGTCAGCCCGCCGGCATCGCTGCCGACGACGCACGCTTCGATGAAGTTCATGCGCGGCGAGCCGAGGAAGGCGGCGACAAAGCGGTTGCTCGGCCGGTGGTACAAGTCCATCGGCGAACCGATCTGGGCAACGCTGCCGTATTTGCTCATTTCCGGGCCGGCGCGCAGCAGTACGATTTTGTCGGCCATCGCCATCGCCTCGGTCTGATCGTGCGTGACGTAGATCGCGCTGGCGTGGTTGAATTTCTTGTGCAGGCGCGAAATCTCGGCGCGCATATGCACGCGCAGCGCGGCGTCGAGATTGGACAGCGGTTCGTCGAACAGGAACACGTTCGGCGAACGGACGATTGCCCGGCCGATCGCCACGCGCTGCCGCTGTCCGCCGGAGAGGGCGCGCGGCATACGTTCGAGCAGCGGTTCGAGTTGCAGGATCTGCGCGGCTTCCTTCACGCGCAAATCGATCTCGGCTTTGTCGACCTTGGCCTGACGCAGCCCGAAGGCCATGTTTTCATAGACGCTCATGTGCGGATACAGGGCGTAGCTCTGGAACACCATAGCCACCTGCCGTTTGGCCGCCGGCACCTCGTTCATGCGCACGCCACCGATCTGCAGTTCGCCGGCAGTCACGTCCTCGATGCCGGCGACCATGCGTAGCAGCGTCGATTTGCCACAACCCGACGGGCCGAGAAAAACGCAGAACTCGCCAGCGGCGATTTCAAGATTCACGTCCTTGATGACTTGCGTGTCCTTGCAGAAGGTCTTCTGGATGTTGCGGAGAGAAATGCTGGTCATGAATTTTCCTGAATTCAATCAGATAACAAGAATCGACTTAACCCTTCAGCGCGCCGGCCATCATGCCCTTGACGATGCGCTCCTGGCCGAAGGCGTAGGCGACGATCAGCGGCAGCGAAGTCAGCGTGACGACGGAGAGGACTGCCGGAATGTTCGATGTGTACTGGCCCTGGAAGTCCCAGATCGCGAGCGGCAAGGTCCGGTTGGCCGGATTGGACGTCAGCAGGTAGGCGAAGATGAATTCGTTCCACAGGCTGATGCCGTTGTAGATGGCCACAGTCGAGAGGCCAGGCCCGGACAGCGGCAGAAAGACCTTCCAGAAAATGCCGAACGGTCCGCAACCATCGAGCTTGGCGGCTTCTTCCAGCTCCTTCGGGATCTGGCGCATGAACTCGGTGAGGATGAAGATCGAGATGGGAAGCGCGGTCGCGACATACGGGCCGATCAATGCGAACTGCGTGTCGTATAGACCGACATTCCGGATCAATAGATAGATCGGAATCAGCGTGATGTGGATCGGCACGATCATTCCGGCGACGATGAGCCCGAAGAGCGGCTTGTTCAAACGAAACTTCAGGCGCGCAAAAGCGTACGCCGCCATCGAACTGATGACGAGAATCAAGCCGATGGAAAGCACCAGAACGAAGACGCTGTTGCGCAGATAGACCCAGAAGCCCCCCTGCAATACGGCTAGATAGTTCTCGAAGTTGAGCCTTTCGGGCAGGGCCCACACCGAGCCGGTGAAGGTTTCCTGCTGCGACTTCAGACTCGTCATTACGACGAAGATGAACGGCAGCGTTGTCACCGCGAGCCAGAAGAGGCCGAGGGTGGGCACGGCGAAGCGCGCGAAGAGGCCACGGTCGAGTTTCATGGTCGAAACGGCATTTTCGGATGAACTCATCTCAGACCTCCGTTTCGTAACGTCGGGTCACGCGCATGGTGAGCGAGGCGACGATGGTGACGATGATGAACATGGCCGAGGCAACCGTGCTGCCATAGCCGAGTTGGAAGGAGCTGAAGACGGTGCGGAACATATAGGTCGCCATCAATTCGGAAGCGCCTTCCGGCCCTCCGTCGGTCATGATGAAAATGAGGTCGAAGTAACGCAGCGAGCCGACGATGGCGAGCATGGCGCCGGTGCGGATCGTGCCTTGAAGATGCGGCAGCTTGATGCGCCAGAAGATCGTCTTCTCGGACGCACCGTCGAGCCGTGCCGCCTCTCCGAGTTCGCGCGGAAAGGACGACAGGCCGGCGAGAAAAAGCACCATGTAGAACGGAATGTTCTGCCAGCAGATGACGACGATCACCGAGCCAAGTGCGAGACTCGGATCGCCGAGCCAGTCGCGCACCAGTCCGTCGAGATGCACGGCGCTCAGGAAGGCGTTGATCGGCCCGAAGTTCGGGTCGTAGATGTTCTTGAACAGGACACCGAGCGCAACGCTCGACATCAGCATGGGGAGGAAGTAAAGAATCTTCAGGACACGCGAGCCCTTGCTCGCCTCGTCGAGGACGACGGCCAGCACCAGCGCAATCGGCAACTGGATCAGCACCGAGAAGAACGCGAGCAGCAGGTTGTTGCCGAGCGCCTTCCAGAACAGCGTGTCGTGCGCCAGACGGACCCAGTTGTCCAGGCCGACGAATCGCTCACCGCTGCCCAGTCCGTTCCAGTCGAGCAAGGAAAGTTCGAAGCTGCTGACCAAGGGATAAAGCAGGAACACAACGAGGAAAAAAATAGCTGGCGCGAGAAACAGGGCAATGGGCAATGCCGCGCGCACCGAGCGGAACTTCGCCGTACCGCCCGCATCAGGCGCGGCCGTCGGCTGTGAATCTTGAAGCGTCACTAAAGTTTCTCCCGAGGGACGATCACCCCGCGGGGCGATCGTCCTGTTGCCGGATTGGATTGGCGGTGACTTGCCTACTTGGCCTCAGCCTTCGCCGCGTCTTCCATCTGCTGCGCGGCCGCTTCCGGCGTCAGCGACAAGCCGAACAGCGCCTGCACCGTATTCAGGTGCACCTGCGCCAGATTGGGAGAAAGTTCCTGGTCGTACCAGAGCTGGACGTTCGAAGCATTTGCCACGAGATCCATGACGCGATTCAGGAAGGGGTCGTCCGTTTTCAGACCCTTGACCGGGATGATGCGCTTGTCGTCGAGGCGGGCCTGCGCCGATGCGTCGTCAGTCAGCGACTGGATCAACTTGAACGCGGCGTCCGGGTTTTTGCAGGCGGTGGAGACGCTGACGAAATTGTCGCCGACCGTACCGATGACGGCATTCGGATTGCCCTTGCCGCCCGGCACGCTCGGGAACGGGAAGAAGTCGAGCTTCTCGTAGAAAGCGGGATTCTCGTTGCGGATCGTCGCCGCTTCCCAGGTGCCCATCAGCTGCATCGCCGCCTTGCCCGAATAGAGCAGACGACGCGAACCACCGATGTCGTAATCCAGCCCGTTGTAGCCTTCGGCGAAGGCGCCGGCTTTCACGAGTTCCTGGATGCGCTTGCCGGCTTCGACGAAGGCCGGATCGGTAAAGCTGCCGCCCGGCTGGCGGGTCGAAGCCTTGGCGAAGACTTCCGAGCCGCCGATGCGGTCAGCCAGATAGACGAAATACATCGAACCCGTCCACTTGTTCTTGTTGGCCAGCGCGAACGGCGCGACGTTCTTGGCCTTGAGCACTTTTACCACGTTCATCAGCTCATCCCAGCTCTTGGGCGGCGTCAGGTTCTCCTTGGCGAAGATCTCCTTGTTGTAGAAAACGACGGCCATCGCCGTGTTCTCGGCCGGAATGCCGTAGATCTTGCCGTCAAAGGTCACCGAGCTGAAGCCGGCCGGTGCGAAGCGCTCTTTGAACGCTGGATCTTTTTCAAGATAGGAGCTCAGATCGACGACCTGTCCGGCCTTGACGTACTCACGCAAGGGACCGCCGCCCCAGCTGCTGAACACGCACGGCGGCTGGTTGGCACCAAAGGCGATTTTCAGCTTGGTCTTGTAGGCATCGTTCTGGATGTGCGACTGCTCGGCCTTGAAACCCGGATTGGCTTTCTCGAAGCGCGCTGCCGCATCGCCGAGAATCTTCACCGCGCCCGTGGTCGTCTGCAGATCCCACGCGGTGATCGTCTCCACCGCTTGCGCCGCCACCGGCGTCAGGGCCAGAAGCGCCAGACTGCTGACCAGAACCCCCATCTTTGAAACAGAAC
>JAGNOM010000174.1 GCA_017990155.1 Propionivibrio sp.
AGCGCGATCTCGCCGCGATTGGCGATGAGGACTTTTCCGAACATGTTCGCGGCTCCTTAGCCGATGATGAACAGCGGTTCGCCGTATTCGACCGGCTGGCCGTTATCGACCAGGATCTTCTTGATCGTGCCGGCGCAGTCCGACTCGATCTCGTTGAGCAGCTTCATGGCCTCGACGATGCACAGCGTATCGCCGACCTTGACCGTGCTGCCGACTTCGACGAACGCGTCCGAGCCGGGGCTGGCCGAGCGGTAGAAAGTGCCGACCATCGGCGATTTCACGACGTGGCCTTTCTCGTCATCGTCTTCTTCTTCGTCCTCAAGGTCGTCGTCGAGATCGACCGATTTTTTGCGTGCCGTGACCGGCGCGGCGCCGGCGATCGGCGCCGCCTGCGGCACCATGTACGCCTGCTGGGCGACAACGTTCGGATTCTTGGCGATGCGGACTTTTTCCTCGCCTTCGGTCACTTCCAGTTCGGTGATGCCCGATTCTTCAACCAGATCGATCAGTTTTTTGAGTTTGCGCAGATCCACGGAGGTTCTCCTTCAGTGCGTCCAGGTTTGTTGTCACATAAGCGCCAGGCTTGAAAGCCTCGGCATGCGGGTTTCGATTGTTTTGACGGAAGATGGCTGCATTTAGTGCCGTACAAGTCTGCGGTGGCGATCGATCACGCGGAAAGCGGCAGGACTTGTGCGATGGGCGTGACGTGCAGAGCGGGGCGTTAGACCGGTGAAAAGGAAAACAAGTTGCGTGCTGATGCTGAATTTTATGATCTCATGCGGCCAGTTTGCCGTAAATCGAAGCAATTTGTCCAGAAAGTACGGAGATGGGTCAGGTCGCCGGGTTCGTCATTTGGCGGTGAGGCTTATCAGAACCGAGTCGAGTTCGTCTTCCGAAAAAAGCCCCAGCCGCGTCATCCTGGCCGTGCCTGCGGCGTCATAGACGACGGTATAGGGGAGCGCCATCTGAGAATTTCCCATTGCGCGGGTCAGTTCGGTGGTGGTCGAGTCGCCCACCAGAAGCGGGTAGCTGGTCGGATGCCATTTTGCGTATTGCACAACGTTGGCGGCATTATCAAGGGCGATTCCTATGATTTGAATGCCGTTGGCAGCGTGTTTTATTTGCAGTCGCGATAGCGCCGGCATCTCCTCGCGACAGGGCGGGCACCAGCTTGCCCAGAAGTTGATGACCAGCACTTTTCCTTTCCACTGCGCCAGCGGCTGGAGCTCTCCCTGGCTGTCGGGAAGCGTCACAGCGAGTAGTCGTGGGTAGGCATTGGCCGCCGGTTTCGGGCCGACAATCCGTTGGGTACTGGCGAGACGGACGCCGGCACCCAGGGCGACAGCGATGATAGCGGCGACGATCAGCCAGAGCTTGCCTTGCTTCATGGCGTTGATGGCGATTCGGCCAGCAGCTTCTTGAGCGCATCGAGCCGCACGCGTTGGCGTGGGCGTCCGTCGCGCGTCTTGAGCACGACGCGCTCTTCAATGCGGGGATATACGATGAGGTTGATTACGGCACCATCGTCGTTGAGCGTCAGGACGGCTTCAGCGCGGTCGCTGCGGGGCGTGCTGTGTTCGAATTCGATGTGCTGGTTCAGCAGGAAAATCTCCACATCCTTGGCGCTGTCCGTAAACAGTTGGATGTCGATCTCCGCGTAGCGCCCCGCGGTACCGTCGAGTACCGATCCGGTCAGATACGGCGTGAATTTCTGCAGAACTTCCATGATCGCGCCGGCTTTGTGCCGAAGTGCGTCGATCCGCTCGATGTGTTCGTCGCCCTGGAAGAGGCGCTGATAGGTTCGCAGTTCGGCTTCGACCTCGGCGTTTTCCGGAAGATTGGTTCCCTCCGGAAGGCCGAGGCTGTGCGCCGCCTTGCGCTTGGCGATCGAGTAGTCGCTGATACCGCTTTCGGCGATCAATCGGGCGGCGGTGCTGGCGATGAGCGTCTTTTGCTGGATCGCGTTCGGGCTGTCGTGGCGGTGGGGCATGGTGTCGGGTTCGAGAGGGTTCTTGTCAAGTCACTGCGACGGCCGTACTGAACTTCGGGCCGCGGAGGTCGGGGGTACAATGCGGCCGTTGCGCCGGTACGCTGTGTCCGGCCGGTCAATTCTAACGTGGAAAAATTACATGCATATTCACATTCTCGGCATCTGCGGCACCTTCATGGGCGGCGTTGCGCAGCTCGCGCGGGCCTGCGGGCACCGCGTCACCGGGTGCGATGCCGGTGTCTATCCCCCGATGAGCACGCAACTCGAAGCGGCGGGAATCGATCTGGTCGAAGGCTACGGTGTCGAACAACTGGCGCTGAGTCCGGATTGTTACGTGATCGGCAACGCCATCTCGCGCGGCAATCCGCTGCTTGAGGAGATTCTGGATCGTGGGCTGCCCTATGTTTCCGGTCCGCAATGGCTGGCTGACAATGTGCTGGACGGGCGCTGGGTGCTTGCTGTCGCCGGGACGCACGGGAAGACGACCACATCCTCGATGCTGGCCTGGATCCTCGAAGACGCGGGCTTGAGTCCGGGCTTCCTGATCGGTGGCGTGCCGATGAACTTCGGCGTATCGGCGCGTCTGGCCGGCGAAAACAGCGATTCTCCGTTCTTTGTCATCGAAGCTGACGAGTACGATACCGCGTTCTGCGATAAGCGCTCGAAATTCGTCCACTATCGTCCGCGAACGGCGGTATTGAACAATCTTGAGTTCGATCATGCGGATATCTTCGCTGATCTGGCGGCGATCGAGACGCAATTCCATCATCTGGTGCGAACCTTGCCGCGCAATGGGCTGGTTGTCAGCAACGCCCGCGAAGCGAGTCTCGATCGTGTTCTCGCTCGCGGTTGCTGGACGCCGGTTGAGCGCTTCAATGAGGCGGCCGGCTGGCGGGTTGAAGGCGACGACGCCGATGGTTCTTTGCGCCTGATGCGCGGCGATGAGGTCATCGGTGAAACGACGTGGTCGTTGAGTGGCGAACACAATCGCGCCAACGCGGCGGCGGCACTGCTCGCCGCAAGGCACGTCGGCGTTCCGTTCGACAAGGGACTGGAGGCGCTGTCGCGGTTTGAGAACGTCAAACGCCGGATGGAACTGTGCGGCGTCGTCCGTGATATCGCGGTCTATGACGATTTTGCGCATCATCCGACGGCGATTCAGACGACGGTGGGGGGCTTGCGGCGCAAGATCGGCTCCAGCCCGAAGGCTCGGATCCTGGCCGTACTCGAACCCCGTTCCAACACCATGAAGCTCGGGGTGATGAAGGCGCAGCTGCCTGACAGTCTGGTCGAAGCCGATCTGGCTTTCTGCCACGCCGCCAATCTTGGATGGGATGCGGCCGAAGCGCTGGCGCCGATGGGCGAGCGGGCGATGGTTGTCGACGATCTGGGGGCGCTGGTCAAGGCGATTGTCTCCGAGGCGCGGCCCGGCGATCACATTCTGGTGATGAGCAACGGCAGCTTTGGCGGCATCCACGGCAAGCTGCTTGGTGCGCTGGCGGAAATCGCCTAGCCCGGTTCCGCACACGCCCTACCGCTGCTCGGCAAACCACGCCGTAAGAAATCCGGTCATCGCCTGAACCTTGGCCGAGAGGTGACGGCGAGTCGGATAGACCGCGTGGATCGGCAGCCGGGGCGTGCTCCAGTCGGGCAGTACGCGCTGCAGCCGGCCGGCGTCGATCAGTGGTTGCAGGATGAAGCAGGGCGCGAAGGCGATGCCGCCGCCTTCCGCTGCGATTTCGGCGAGCAGCATGCCGTTGTTGGCATTGATTGGACCGCCGATGCGCGTGGTGATCGTCTTTCCGCCGGCGTCTTCGAATGACCACTGGTTGCCGATCGACGAATACGTGTAGGTCAGACATTCGTGGTGCGCGAGATCGTCGGGGCACGACGGTGTGCCGGCGCGCTTGAGATAGTCCGCTGCCGCGGCGACGAGCAGAATGCTGTCGCCAATGTGGCGAGCAACGAGGTTTTCGCTGCCCACGCGTCCAACGCGGATTGCCAGATCGAGCCCTTCCTCCGCGAAGTCCGCAATGCTGTCGGAAAGCAGGATGTCGAGCGTGATGTCCGGATATTGGCGGGAGAATGCGGCAAACGCCGGTGCCAGGCGCAAGGTGGCCAGCGCAATCGGCGCCGTCAGACGCAATCGACCGTGTGGGCGATGCGCTTCGCCGGAAACGCTGGCCTCGGTTTCCTCGAGATCCGCAAGCAATTGCGTGCACCGTTCAAAGTAGGCAAAGCCTTCGTCGGTCGGACTCATGCGCCGGGTGGTGCGATTCAGCAGGCGCACGTTGAGGTGCGCCTCCAATTGTGCGACGTGGCGTGACACGGCCGACGTCGAAAGCCCCATCCGATCGGCCGCGGGTGCGAATCCGCCAGCCTCGATGACCGAACAGAAGACCCGCATCGCTTCAAACTTGTCCATTTTATTATCCCGATATACGCAATAGAGATTCAAGTTTATCTCTATTTATTCTCTCAATGAGGGCGTTTATAGTTTGTCTCGTCGTCGGCCATCCGACATTCGACCCGAAATCAAAGGAGACTCTTCATGAACACCGCCACCGCATCCCGAACCAGCAATACGATCAATTTTCACGCCAGCGCCTCGGCTGATTCCACCGTTTCAGCCGCAAATGTCGGCATCGCCCTGTTGCGCGTAGCCTTGGGCGCGATGTTCCTTGCCCACGGGTTGCTCAAGCTGATTGTCTTCACCCTGCCGGGAACGGCTGGATTTTTCGAGTCCGTCGGCTTCCCCGGTTTCCTTGCCTATGTCGTCGTGCCGGCCGAAGTTCTTGCTGGCATCGCGCTGCTCGTGGGCTTTCGTACGCGACTCGTCGCCGCCGCGACGATCCCGCTACTGATCGGCGCTGCCTCGGTCCATCTCGGTAACGGCTGGCTCTTCAGTTCGGCGAACGGTGGCTGGGAGTATCCGGTCTATCTCGTTGTCGCCGCGCTGGCCCAAAGCCTGCTGGGAAGCGGCGCCTTCGCCTTCGACAATCTGCGCACGCGTTCGGCCTGAACCACTCCGATCCGACTACCGGGGCGCTTGCCCCGACTTGATGAAATGAAAACCATGAACGCCAAGCAACCGGTACTCTTCCTCTCGCATGGTTCGCCGATGACCGCGCTGGGCGGCGATGAACTCAACGCGGTGTGGGCAAAGCTCGCATCGCGACTGTCGCCGCCGGATGCCATTTTGTCCGTCTCTGCCCACTGGAACACACGGCTGCCGATTGTCACGGGTAATGCGCGTCCGGAAACAATTCACGACTTCGGCGGGTTTCCCGAAGAGCTCTATCGCTTGCGCTATCCGGCACCCGGTGCGCCCGACCTCGCCCAGCGCATCAAGGAGCAGGTTACGAAGGCCGGGATTGCCACCGGAATCGACGCCGGCCGCGGACTGGATCACGGCGCCTGGGTGCCGTTGCTGACGCTGTTTCCCAAAGCGGACATCCCGGTGCTGCAGCTATCGGTACAGCCGGAACGCTGTGCCCGTCATCACTTTGCCTTGGGCGCGGCGATCGCGTCCTTGGCCGATGAAAACGTCCTGATCATTGCCTCGGGCCACATGACGCACAACCTCATGGACTATATGCGGCCGGGCAGTGTCCGGCCGACGCAGGCCTCAAGAGACTTCCGGGAGTGGGTCCATGCACGGCTGATGAGCGGCGATGATTCCGCACTGTTCGACTGGGACCATGCAGCACCTGGCGCCAAATCGGCACACCCGTCACCCGAGCATTTTCTGCCCTTGTTTGTCGCACTGGGTGCCTCCGGTGAAAAACGCCGAACCGAATGGCTCGGTGGCGGCTGGATCGGTGAAGCTCTGGCAGCAGACAACTACCTGTTCGAAGCGGACTGAATTTGCCAGCTGCTGCATCGCCTCAAGGCAAAAAAAAGCCGTTCAGCAATCACTGAACGGCTTTTTTCCGAAGGTGTCGTCGGTACGGTGCTCAGGCCACCAGGGGCAACAGGTTGGTGCGCATCTTCTGCATCGCCTTGCTTTCAATCTGGCGAATACGCTCGGCTGAAACGCCGAATTCCGCGGCCAGATCGTGCAAGGTGGCCGGGTCTTCACTCAGCCAGCGGGCCTCGACGATACGGCGGCTGCGCTCATCAAGGCTGCCTAGCGCCGATTGGAGTCCGTCGCTATGCAGATGATCGCGCGCCCGCGATTCGA
>JAGNOM010000175.1 GCA_017990155.1 Propionivibrio sp.
TCAGGATACGCACCGTCTCCTTCGCGGAAGCACCGGCACCGTTGACGGCGCGGCGCAGATTCATCAGCACCGTGGCCGTAATCAGCCCGTCAACCGTGACGCCTTGTGATTCCTGGAACGCTTCCGTAGCGACCTGGGTTTGTGGGCCGAAGGTGCCATCGAGCGGACCGGCGTTGAAACCAAGTTTGCCGAGCAGGATCTGCGCTTCGCGCAAACCTTGCGCGTCGACCAGTTTTTCGCGTCCCTTGTAGTTTCCGCTCGACCAGTTCTGGGTCTGCCAGATGACGCGGCGAATCGAATTCAGCAGGCCATCGGTCACCTGATTGGCTGGCGCGAATCCATTCTGCGTGGTGAAGTTTCGGATGGCTTCCAGCGTGGCCGGCGTCAGCGTTCCGCTCGGCACTTCCCGCAGCAGCCCCATACGCGCGAGCAGTCGCTGCGCCGTTTCCACCTTGGCATCACGGGCACCGGGTGCGGCCGTCGCGGTAGCCGCTTTGGGCTCTCCGGTTCCGAAGACGAAACCCTGCGCCTGAGCCGTACCCGACATCCATGCAGCACCGAAAAGTGCGGTCATCAGGGCGATGGTTTTGATTTTCATAAGACGATCCTTATAAGTAACTCAGTCTCGACGGCGTCAATATCGCCGATCGGTATCGCGATGTTTTGGCGTGAGTGCTATTGACCCGAGGCAAAACAGATGATGTTGCGCGACTGCGCCAACTGAAACAGGCTTGCCGCTTTGGCCTGATCAACGGCAATGCCGCCCTGCCCTTTCAGCGTCATTTCGCCGAGGTGGCATGCGGCACCGCCATCGCCTCCCTGAACCGCCAACTCTAGATGAACACGGGCTTGGGCGAAATCGCCGGCGGCCATCAGCTTGCGGCCGATCTCAGCGTTCTCGGCAGGCGAAAGCCTGGATTCGGGCGCATCGCTACCTGCCGTTGGCTGCGCGGTTTCTTCTGGCGTGAGCGGCGTTTCCGTGCCGACCTCAGTCGCCGCCTTCTGTGCGGGCGCCTCAACTGACGGCGCGGGGGTTTTCGCCGGTTCCGGCGACGCTACAGACTCTGCCGGAACGGGTGGCGCCACAGTCAGCGGCGCCGGTTGGGGTGTCGATTGAGGAACCGGCGGCGTCCCGACCGAAGGTGTGACATCGCCGCTCAAGCGGTCTTTCAGCCCAAGATGCCAGACCGCAGACGCCATGGCGCCGACAACAGCCAGGGCGATCAAGCCCTTCGAAAGAGGAGTGAGACTGGCCATCGATCTATTCCTTTGTCGTTATCACAGCGGCGCCGAACTGAAGCGACAGCCCCTGAAGCCGCTGGCTGACTTGAGCGATCTGCGCAAGTTCCTGCGCCGCCTGATCGCGCACGGCCTTCAGCCCGGCTTCCTGCTCCGCCGATTCCTGTGCGGCCCGCTCTTGCTCACGCGCGGCCAGCGCTTCGAGCTCCGCGATCTGCGTGTGGATGTCCGCAAGCACCTTCTCCTGGCGGGCGGCCACCGCGTCGAGCCGCTGCCGGGTATCCTGCTCCGTCTTCTGCAGATTCAGTTGCAGCCGCTCCGCGTGTTTGGCCAGCGCCTTAACCTTTGCCGCGGCGTCGGCCAGCGGATCATCGATAGTCCATGACTCATCGGCCGCATCCATCGCCTTGATCGCCATCAAGCGCGTCGCTTCGTCCATGGCACTCAAGCCGTCGATCAGGCGCAACAGGCGTTCGGCAGGATAAAGCGAAGCGCCGATCCCGTCGCTGGCGTAGATCGCTTCGAAATTCAGCGGTGTGCCGTCACCCAGGCTGAAATCCAATGTCGCGGCTCCAGCGGCCACGACGCCCGCGCCGCCGTCAATATCGTTAACCGGTGGGACCGGTGGCACCTGTGGTTCGTCCTTGGTGACCAGTCCGGCTTTTTCAAGAAAATCGACGATTCCCTTCATTGTTGGCTCCCATGTCTTGAGTTGCGTCCAGTTTGCATCTGCTTCTTATTTCTGTAATCCGAAGCGCCCCATCAATCTTTCAATTTCAGCACCACCCGCAGCAATACCCATCGAGGTTTTTCATCCGGGCAAGTTTACTGCCAATCCGTGTGCCCACCGATGAAAAAACGCATGGCATTGGCGGTCGGACTGCTTTTCAAACGCCCGGAAACCGGGTTGTGCTCGGCCATGCCGGGCTGCGACTCACGAATCGAATGCCGACAATCACAATCGCCAGCGAGAAGGACGCGACGAGACCGCCCCAGAACCAGTAAGGCAGGCCCAGCGCCTGAGCGATCACGGCGCTATCGGAGAGATGGAGTCCGCCGTTGACGCTCGCATGCTCGGAGAACATGTAGTCAAGGTCCGTAAACCATGAAAGGCACAGGGTGACAGCGATCAGATGCAGCAGAAACGCTGCGCCGCGCCCCGGCAAGTAGCGCGCGGCGAGAACGAAGACCGCCGCTGTGGCGATCAAGAACGCGACGCCAAAAGGATTGCGCAGCCAGAACATGATCGTCACGCCAAACAATCCCGCCAGTATCAGCAATACCGCACGGGCAAAACGAGGCGATCCGGAGCACAGGAGAGCCATTCCGGCGAGGGTCGGCCCGACCAGTCCACCGGCCGCGATCAAGGCGGTGGACAGCCCGCCAGGGTTCCCGCGCCAGACCGCGAGGCCCGATCCGTCGGCATACAGATAGAGCTTTTCGAACTCCGCGCCAACCAGCAAAGCCGTCAATCCGTGTCCCATCTCGTGAGCGAACGTCGCAAGCAGCGTGAGCGGATAGAGCGCCTGCCTTCCGTAGGGCAGCTGCCAGATGACCGCCACGGCCGCCGCGGAAAGAATGAGTAGTGTTCGGGAGTTCATCGGGGGAGCGTTCAACCTGGAATCCTCAGTTGCACCGTGCGATGCCCTTCGACACGCCCTCGGTGCGGACTGCTCAGGGCGAAAGGAGGCATCACCCGATCGGTGCGCTCAAGAAAAACCGCTCGTCCCGAGACGCAAGTCGAAGGATGGGCGGTTTTGCGTAATTCAGCCGAGGATTCTAGGATAAAACTCGCTATGAACCGCCACTCGATGACGCGGCGGCGCCGTTTTCCTCTTGCGGCGGCACCATCGCGGCGATGATCGATTTCATCGATAGCTGCCCCAAATGACGTCCCCGGCTATTGGTGACATTCCCCAGTTCCTTGCCTTCAGCGCTGAGTATCCGGGCGGCTTCTTCGATGACCATGCTCGAATCGAGCGACGGCCCGTCGACCATCTGCCCCGCGCTTCCCGGCTCAACGAGCGTCTTGCTGCGAATGACGCGGCCGCGATTCACGTTCTTCACGAAGGCGGAGATGTAGTCGTCTGCGGGGTTGAGCACAATCTGCTGCCCGGTTCCCTGCTGGATGATTTCGCCGTCACGCAGGATCGCGATGCGATCGCCCAGACGAAGCGCCTCGTCGAGGTCATGGGTGATGAAGACGACGGTCTTGGCCAGCTCTTGCTGCAGATCGAGCAAAATCGTCTGCATGTCCGTGCGAATCATCGGATCGAGCGCGGAAAACGCCTCGTCCATGAGCAGGATCGGCGCATCGTTGGCCAATGCGCGTGCCAGCCCGACGCGTTGCTGCATCCCGCCGGAAAGCTGGTTCGGATAGCTCTTCTCGTAACCGCTGAGTCCAACCCGCTCGATCCAGCGCATCGCTGCTTCGTGGCGTTTCTTTCTCGACACGCCCTGCACGCGCAAGCCGTATTCCGTGTTCTCGAGAATCGTGTAGTGCGGAAACAGCGCGAATTTCTGGAACACCATGGCCGTCGACCGGCCGCGAAACTTGCGCAACGCGCGCGTACTCATGTCGACGATGTTCTTGCCATCGATGACGATTTCACCGGCCGTCGGCTCGATCAATCGGTTGATATGCCGAATCAAGGTGCTTTTCCCGGAACCGGACAATCCCATGACCACCTGGATTTCACCGGGGCGGATTTCGAGGTTGATATCGCGCAGGCCAAGCACGTGGTTCTGCGTGTCCAGCAGTTCCTGCTTCGTCATGCCGCTTTTGACCGAATCCAGGTATTTCTCGGGCGTTGCACCGAAGATCTTGTACAGGTTCTTGATCGAGATTCCGACCTGGTTTTCGGCAGTCTCTTTTGTCGTGTTATCCATGCTGCACCTCCAGATGCCGTTGTATCCGTCGTCCATAGGCCTGCGACGTGCGATCGAAGACGATCGCAATGCCGACGATGGCGAGTCCGTTGAGGATGCCCATGGTGAAGTACTGGTTGGCGATGGCCTTGAGCACCGGCTGACCAAGACCTGGCACGCCGATCATTGAGGCGATGACGACCATCGAAAGCGCCATCATGATGGTCTGGTTGATGCCGCCCATGATCGTCGGCAGCGCCAGCGGCAGCTGGACCTGGAACAGCTTCTGGAAGCCGTTTACGCCAAACGCATCGGCGGCTTCGAGCAGGTCTTTCTCCACCAGGCGGATGCCCAGATTGGTGAAGCGGATGACCGGCGGGATCGCGTAGATCACCACCGACAACATGCCCGGCACGCGACCAATACCGAGCAGCATGACCACGGGGATGAGGTAGACGAAGCTCGGCATGGTCTGCATGACGTCGAGGACCGGGCTGATCCAGCGCTGGAGTCGCGCCGAACGGCTCATGGCGATCCCGATCGGCAGCCCGAGGGCGATGGCCAGCAGGGTGCTGACAAAAATCATCGACAAGGTGCGCATGGTGTCCTGCCACATGCCGAAATAGCCGATCAGCAGCATCGTGACGACGGTACCGACGACGATCTTCATCGAGCGCGATGCGAGCCAGACGATGAAGAGAATGGCGCCGAGCACCAACGGCCACGGCGAGCGGGTCAGCAGTTGTTCGCAAAACAGCAGGAAATCGCCCAAAGGCGCAAATAGGTGCTCAAGAACCGATCCAAAGGTCCGCGTAAACGCGCGGAATTCGGTATCGATCAGTCTTTTGAGCAGGCGCAAGGTGTCGGCATTCATTGCCGGAAAATCATTTGACCAAGGCATGGTAATTACCCCCTGTGAAAATGGCTTCGATTCCCGCGGCACCTCTTGGCAGCACGGGAATCGGACCGGAGAAGCTGAAATCAAACGCGGTCTTCGGAGAAAACCATTGCGGCTCGCGGGATTTGCCCTTGCGAAGCAGTTGCCCGGCGGCTCGCGTTATCGTTATTCGTGATTCAGCGTGGGTTTGGCGACGGTCTACAGAGCCGACTTGATGCGCTCTGCAACTTCCGGAGTGACCCATTCGCTCCAGATCTGCGGGTAATTCTTGAGGAAGTGATTGGCCCCGTCCTCTCCGGTTGCCTGGTTGTCCTGCATCCAGGCCAGCAGTTCGTTGACCGTGTCGTTACCCCAATCGCGGGCATTGAGGTAGTTGAAGGCATCGCCACCGGCCTTCTTGAAGCGATCGGTGACGACGGTCATGACGTCCGCTTTGGCCCAATCGTTCTTCTGCGGGTTCGCGCAATCGGCCTTGGTATTGCATTTGACCCAAGCCTCGGCGTCGTGCGGAACGCCGGCATCGAGCTTGACCATTTCGTACTTGCCGAGAATCGCCGTCGGCGACCAGTAATAGCCCAGCCAGGCTTCCTTGCGCTCGTTGGCCTTGGCGATCGAGCCGTCCAGCCCGGCCGCCGAACCGGTTTCCACGAGCATGAAACGCTTCGCCTTTGCGCCCCACGCCTTGAACGCGTTTCCCGTCGTGATCTGGCAATTCCAGCCCGACGGGCAGTTGTGTACCGCCCCCCTGTCCTTGTCGTCCGGAGAAGGGAAAAGATCCGGTCGCGACAAGGCGTCTTCAATCGTCTTTACGTCCGGGTTGGCATCGGCGATGTATTTCGGAATCCACCAGCCTTCAACGCCCCCATCCCTCAACGAACGTGCGCCGTAATGCAAGCGCCCTTCATTCACTGCCGTGGTCAAGGGTTCAAGCACCGCCGTCGTCCATGCTTCCGGAGCGACATCAGGCTGTCCTTTCTCGATCATCGACGTCAGCGTCGGCATGGTATCGCCGGGGACCAGTTCCACTTCACAGCCGTAACCTTCGCTCAAGACAAACTTGTCGATTTCGGCGAGGACTTCTGCAGATTGCCAGTTCATGCTGGCGACCGTCACGCGACCACACTCGGCATAGGCCGTGTGGCTTCCCATGAGCGTCGTTG
>JAGNOM010000176.1 GCA_017990155.1 Propionivibrio sp.
AGCCGGAACCGATCACCCGAACATAAGGGGAAATTAGCGTGTAAGGCTGAGCTGAAAATGAAGTTGTCAGCGAAGGTTATAAAGCCGTCGCTGAATGAGATCGAACTCAGACTGGAGATCTGTTTTATTAACCCGGCAATCAAATAGCTAAATTACTGAGCATAGCGAACGTACTCATGGCTGAAATACGACCGCACACGATCCGGCATCGCAGCGATGCGTTCCATGCACGTACGCGCCTTCTCGAGAAGTGCGGCGGCGGTCCTGGCAATCGGCCCGGAGCGTATCGACGTTTTCAGATCCCGGTTCAGATACTCGTCGGGGTTGAGTTCCGGCGCATACGGCGGCAGGTAAAACAGCTCGATCTTCTCGGTGTTTTCGGCAGCCCACTCGCGGACACGGTTGGCGCGGTGCACGCGCAAATTGTCGACGATCAGGAACACCTTACGCTGCGCATCCTGAATCAGGTCCTTCAAGAACACGATGAAGCGCTCGGCATCGATGGCGCCCTCGAAGAACGAGAAGCGCACCAAGCCTTGGTTGGTGATCGCCGAGATCATCGATGTCGATCCGTGGCGACCGGCCGGCAGTCGAAGCTCAGGCGTCAGCCCCGCCATCGAGTAGCCGCGCACCCAGTGCGAGTCCTGGCGAATGGCGGTCTCGTCACCCCAGTAGATCTCGGCATCCTCAGTCTTGGTGCGCGCAACGATCTTCGGATACTCGTCCTCAAGCCACGCCTTGAGCCGGGCCGGATCCTGCTCAAGCGCACGCTTGACCGGCCGCTGCGGCGTGAAACCCCACCGCCGAAGGTACTCACCGACGGTGCGAATGGGCATGTCGATGCCAAAGAGCTGCTTGATGGCGAGCATCACTGCGCGACGATTCCACAGCGCAAACTCAAGCTGAAGCTGGGCGGGATTCGAGCCGATGATCTTCAAGCGCAGCTGCTCCTCTTGAACCAGCGTCAGAGTTCGTCCCGAGCCATGGCGCCGACCACGTTGCCCGCCCTTGATGACGGCGTCGAGGTCGTCAGCTTGGGCGCGCCGCGCCCATTTCAGAACGGTCCCAACATGAACCCCACACACTTCAGCAATGTGCGTCCATGTGTAGCCTTGCTTGCGCAGTACAAATGCTTGGCGACGAATGTGTTCCAGGGCTTCGGGCGGAAGCTTGCGGGCATCGATCTTTTCCATGCCCGAATTATATCAAAACCTATTTGATTGCCGGGTTAATAGTCAGGACTGATAGCCGTTTTAATAGTCAATCCCATCCTCACCGACGTCGCCAAAGATCCTCTGTTCATCCTCCGCCTCGACTCCCTGCCAGAAGATCACGACATCCATTCGCTGATTGGGCGCTAAGTAGATCCAGTGCTTGCAACGCGAGTCGATCAGCGAGAACAGCTCAGGATAGATGCCTTCCAAGAGGGGCGTTTCTCGCAGCTTCGCCTGAATCCCAACGTAAACGTGCAACGCCCGTTCTCGAAGATCGGGCGAGGCGATGACTTCCGACAGACCTGCCATCAGCACAGCTGCAACTAGCGCATCGAAGCTACCGAGCGCGATGAGTTGTCGAGCACTTTCATCGTCAAAGGGACGCTGACGGGGCACTTGCTCGTGTTCGCGCGGCTCCGCCTCAAACAGTAATGCCGTAACCGGCGGTTCGAGGGTGCGTAGCGCCTCCTCAAACTGCATTGCATCGAGCGGCTCCTTCTTCAGGTAGCGCCACAACGGGCTACGGAACCAGCGCGACGTGCCCGGGAATCGGGCTTGCGCCTGCTCGACAGCGTTGCGCGGTCCGGGCCGGTCATTGGGGACCCGTGTCCCTTTCTCGTAAGCGTCCCACTTCCTGGGGCGAGCGACGTCTGTGTCGCGTTTGCGGACGCGGTCCCCGTCGAGCGCCATCTCAATGGCGTATGCGGACGACAGGCCAGATATGTCCCGCAGCGCGCGAAACCAAAGTCGTGTCCGAAGGCGATCGACAGGCTGGGTGGTCGGGCGACCGCGCCCCTTTGGTCTGATGATTGTGTGCACAAGGCTTATCTGGAGTACAGAAAATCGAATTATCGGTTCGGGTGGAGAAAATGTGGACAGTCACGAACACTGCGTGACAAACGCATTGAGGTATTCGATGAACTCGCTGCCTGAACAGACCGAAGCACTGGCCCACTTGCGCAAGGAATTGCGCGAGACACTCCTGCGCCTTCACGGTCCTCTGCTGGGCGGCGAGCCCCTCGCGGCGGCACTAGGACATCGAAGCGTTGCATCACTTAGACAGGCACGGCGACGTGGTCAAGTAATGGTGCCGCTCTTCACTGTACCCAATCGCCGAGGGTGGTTTGCCTTGACGCTGGATGTCGCGGATTGGCTTTCTGCGACCCGAATGGGCGCATCCGCAGGAGGACGAATCTCTCCCAGTTAACTCGATTCTCCACCTCGTAGACGCGAACGCCCGAGGGGGCTGCCTCGGGCGTCGCGCCAGCATCGCTGCCGGTACAAGTGGGATCTTGTCCGATCAGTATGAGCTGCGCGTTCACGTTCGTCAATCATGCGACGAACTTGCGCGGACGGGGTGATTTTGTCTGGCCCGGTCAGCACCGCCGGTGCCATCCCATGAGGAGTTACCCCCTTGCGTCTGCCTATCCACCTACAGCGCGAGATCGCGCGTTTGCACTTCTACGATACCTCACAGTCCAACCGAGCCATCGCACGGTCAGTTGGTGTTTCCGCAAACACCGTGCGCGAAATGCGCCGAATTCTCAGAAAAAGCGACACCTTTGGTGCCGATCTTCATTCATTGGATGACGACGCCTGGTACGCGGTTCTGGGTACTGGCAACAAGAGCATCGCGCAACGCAAGAGAGCGCCAGATTGGGATTGGGTGCACGCCGAGATGCAGCGCCCCGACGCCACACTCGAGCAGCTGTGGCGGGAGTGGCGCAGTCAGTGCCCGGAGGGAATCGCCTACTCGCAATTCACTGCCGGTTACCGGGCGTGGGCGAAGCGACAACATATCGTGATGCGTCAGGCCCATCGCCCGGGTGAGAAGTTGTTCGTCGATTTCGCCGGCCGTACAGTCGAGATCAGGGATCGAAGCGGCGGTCCCTCGATCTATGCGCAAATCTTCGTTGCCGTGCTTGGCTACTCGAACCTGACCTACCTGCAGGCAGTCGCCTCGCAGAAAACCCCTGATTGGGTGAGATGCCATGTCGATTGCTTTGCGGCAATGGGGGGCGTGCCGGCCTGGGTTGTGCCGGACAACCTGAAGGCGGCTGTCTGGCGGCGTGAGAAGGATCGCGTCGTTATCAACCCGGCCTACCGGGAGTGCCTGCAGCACTACAACACCGCTGCACTACCAGCTCGTGTCAGGAAGGCGAAAGACAAGGCGAAGGCCGAGGTCGGTGTGCAGATCGCACAGCGTTGGGTGTTGTTCGCACTTCGCGACCGAACATTCTTTAGCCTCGATGAACTGAATGACGCCCTCAGGAGGCTCGTGGTAACGCTGAACGCTCATCCCTTCAAGAAGATGTCAGGCTCCCGCATCGAACGATTTGAGAAAACCGAGCGTTCGACTTTGAAGCGCCTGCCGCCCATTCCCTTCGAGTTATGCGATTGGCGATATGGGGTGCGGGCTGGCGACGATTACCATGTCGAACATGCGCGGAGCTTCTACTCCGTGCCGTCGGAGTTGCGCGGACAGCGTGTCGATCTGCGTTACACCGGATCGATGCTCGAGGTCATGCATCGCGGCCAGCGCGTTGCCTTGCACGCATTGGCACAATGCGAAGGCACAGTCCAGACGTTGCCTGAGCATCGTCCGATAGCGCATGTCCGCGTGCTTGAGGGCGAACCGAGGGCACTCATGCTATGGGCCGAGTCGGTAGGGGAAGGCTCGGCGGCAATGATTCGCCATCACCTGGAAAACCGATCCGATGCCGTCAATGGTCTGAAAGCAGCCCGGCGGATGCGCGATCTGGCTCGTATCCACGGCGACCAACGCTTCGAAGAGGCGTGTGCATATGCGCTATCGCTCAACATTACGGCATTGCGCAGCCTCGATTCCATTCTCAAGCAGGCACCCGACAAACGCGCCCACTCTGTCAGCGGCACGGCGCCGAGGCCAGCCCACGACAATGTGCGGGGTGCGAGCTACTTTGGAGAAAACACATGAGCGGCGTCCATCAAACCATCTCCCGCCTACGTGAATTGCGATTGACGTCGATGGCCGAAGCGTATTCGGTCCAGTTGCAGCAGCCGAAGCTTCACCAACTCTCTTTCGATGACCGATTCGGGTTGCTCGTCGAGCATGAAGCCTCTGAACGTGACTCGAAGAAATTGAAGCGGCTCGTGCGGAGTGCAGGATTCCCTGAATCCGCATCGCTCGAAGACGCCGATTACCGAGCTTCGCGAGATATCGACAAAGGGTTCATCGCCTCGCTGGCCAGTTGCGAATGGATTCGACAGCAGCTTAACTTGATCGTCCTTGGCGCAACGGGGGTCGGAAAGACATGGCTTGCATGTGCCTTCGGTTCTCAGGCTTGCCGACAGCGTTTACCCGCTACGTTCTTCCGGGCGAGCGATCTTTATCAAGAGATCGCAGTTGCCAGCCATGACGGTTCGTTGCCTAAGCTCAAGGCCGGTCTGATTAAACCGAGTTTGCTTATCATCGACGACTTCGGTCTGAGCGAGATTTCTTCGCAAGCTGCGCAGGTGTTGCTGGATGTGGTGGATCGGCGGATGCGTACCGGATCCTTGCTGATCACAAGCCAGTTCCCAACAGACCAGTGGCATGGGTTCTTCCCCGATCCGACCTTGGCAGACGCAATCCTTGACCGCGTGGTGCATCAGGCGCACCGGATTACGCTCAAGGGTGAATCCATGCGCAAGCTTCAGGCAAAGCGGAAGATGCCCCCAGCGTGATCATGTCGCTGGAACGATGAGCGTGACGTCAGCTTAGCGGTCACGGTGCCGTCCTGGTGCTCACGAGCACCGGGACGACTGATCAGTACGAATCGGAACTGGTGATCACGTCGAACTGGACTGACCGGTCACGAACGATCGGAATACGCAACACGTCAGCATCAGCGAGCGATGCGAACAGCCGGCAGAAGCGAATCCGCCGCTTCCAGGAAGTACCCGGATTCGGGGTCATCGTCCTCTCCCCACTTGCGGTCGGGTTCGGCGTCAATATCCAGGCCGCCAACCATGTCATCCACTTCAGCCGCACCTGGAACCCCGCCAAGGAAGACCAGGCGACGGACCGCGCTTACCGCATCGGGCAGACACGGGATGTGCATGTGCACTACCCGATCGTGAGCGCATCGAACTTCAAGACATTCGATGAAAAGCTGCACGAGCTGCTGACGTGGAAGCGCTCCCTGTCCGATGACATGTTGAACGGAACTGGAGAACTGCGTGCCGCAGACTTCGGTGATATCGATGAGCTGATGACTGAGCGCATGGCGGCTCAAGCGACTTA
Organism: Propionivibrio sp.; assembly: GCA_017990155.1. Lineage (GTDB taxonomy): Bacteria > Pseudomonadota > Gammaproteobacteria > Burkholderiales > Rhodocyclaceae > Propionivibrio. The sequence continues at coordinate 5,479 of JAGNOM010000176.1, forward strand.
GTTACGTCTTCGCCGATGCCGTGCCGTCCATGGAATCCAGATCCCCTGATAGAGCGTTGACGCTCTGCCGCACATGATCATTTCCCCAACCGCGACAGTCGCCACTCGATCGCCTCCCTCTTCGGATACATCCGCGCCTCGCGCGGCAGGAACAGCGGCTTGCCCTCCAGCGCAGTCAGCACGCGGTAGTCGGGAATGCGAGGATCAAGAAGCGGACTTACGCGCCAGCGGAAGTCCGTGTCCGGCGCGATGAGATAACGATCGAGCGCCCAGTGCATGTCTGGCGTAAGTGCCAAGCCATTACGTGGGTCGTCATCAGCAGCTTCGCTGAACGGATGGATGTGTGCCGCCTCCACCATCGCTGCTCCATCGGGCAACACCAGCCGTAGGCCAGTTGCCGCGCAGCGGAAGTCATAGATTTCGGTCACCACGCGCCGGAACGCAGGGTCTCGGACATAGCTCGGCGCCGCCTCGGCAGCGATCAGCGCTGGACTGTTCGACGTTCGGAGCACGCGCTCGTAGTGATTGATTTGCCGCGTCCGCCCCACCACCGCGTCAAGGTCCCGCAGGCCACGGTCGAACCAGGTCTCGGCGAGCACCGCGCTCAGCGCATCGACCGCGCGCTCATCCTGCAGCAGCTCGAATAGCTCGGTGTCGAGCCGGGCATGGT
>JAGNOM010000177.1:0-3774 GCA_017990155.1 Propionivibrio sp.
TCGCGACTATCACCTCGGTTTCGCATCCGCCGAGGTGGCGGCATCGTACCCGTCGCATGTCCATCAATTGTCTCCATTTCTCACTTTGCAAGGTGCAGTGGCACATGTGGATATGCCGCTTGAAAGCGGTCCAACGCTTTTTCTGCCGCACTCGCAAAAGTATCTTCCCGGCTATCTGGCGGTCCATCAGCCGGAATGCCTCGCGGTATTTGAAAAACACTACGTACAGCTGCCGCTCTTGAAAGGGGATGCCGTCTTCTTCAATCCCGCGCTCATTCACGCGGCCGGAAACAATCGCACCGCAAACATTCGCAGAACGGCCAACCTGTTGCAGGTGTCCTCGGCCTTTGGCCGGGCGATGGAATCGGTGGACCGTGAGCAGATGTGCCGATCGCTCTATCCGACCCTGTTGTCCCGACGCACCCAGGGCGAAATTGATGACCAATCCCTTGCGCGCGTCGTCGCGGCCTGTGCCGAAGGCTACCCGTTCCCGACGAACCTCGATCGTGATCCGCCCGTAGACGGATTGGCCCCCCCCAGCCAGCAGGCGCTCATGCTCCAGGCGCTCCGGGAATCCTGGCCAAGCTCCCGGTTTCTTGATGCGCTGGCAGCACACAGTCATCGGCGCCGGACCTCTGACGAAGCGTAAACCTTAAGCCACTGCGGTGATTTGACCGATCGAACCCGGCGCTGCGTTCGGGATCGTCGGGACGCGTTTCGCCCAAATATTTGATGCCACGCATTTCACCTTCGCTTTTCAAAGAGAGAATCACATGAAACCTTCATCTTCACGATCATTCGCCCTGATCTGCCTTGCCGCAGCGCTTGAAACCAGTCCGGTTCACGCCATAAATCTGGGAATTTCCTACGCCTCCGCCAGCGGAGAAATGCCTGCGGCGTTTAGAACCGCGATAAAACAATATACCCAGGAAAAAGAGCGCGTGAACGCGCTGGTGACTGACGCGCAAAACGATTCCTTGCGCGAAATGGAGGGAATCCAGAATTTCATTGCAGTGAAGGTCGATGCCATGATCGTTGCGCCGGTGGATAGCATGTCCACGCAAAAGATCACCAGCATGGCCAAGAAGGCGGGAATTCCACTTGTTCTTCTTGATGCTTCGTTCAACGAGACAGGTTCTTTGCGGAGAGTATCGACTGTTGGTGCCGGCGAGAACCGACCCGGTGTTGTACAAATGCGTGAGGTCTGCCGCTTGATGGGCGGCTCCGGAAACGTCGTTGTGCTTACGGAAGATCCTGTGAAATCGGCCGCCCGAGAGCGGATGCAGGAAGTCGAGGAGGTGGTCTCGAAAGCGCCCTGCGACAGGATCAAGATCATCGACCGACGGCAAGGGGGCGCAAACCAGTTACAGAGTGCCGAAGTGGTGGCGGGTTGGCTCGGACGCGGTCGCCGCATCAACGCCGTTGTCGCCCAGAGTGACGAACTCGCTCTCGGAGCAATCCACGCTCTGAAGAAAGCCAATCAGGCAGCCAACGTCGTCGTAGCGGGAATCGGGGCAACACCCGCCGGATTGGCTTCCGTAGAGGCGGGCGACATGACCCTCACGGTATTCCAGGACGAAGTGAAGCAAAGCCGAGCAGCGATTGATCTTGCTGTGCAGATGGCGAACGGCACGATTGCCCAGTCGACGCATTCAGTTCCGGCCAGCCTTGTCACGCGCAACAACTGTGCGTTCTACCGGCAGGATTTGGGCGCTTCTGTCGTATCAAGACATCCGTAACGACTGCTCGATACCGGTTAACTCCGGGCTCAATTCTGCGTCTGGAGCCTGTAGGAATGGGAATATCTGCGCCGCAGCGGCTGCGCGAGGCGGCGGATGAACAGATCGACCAGCGGCCCCATGCATAGCGCCGTCGCGATGGTGCCGACGCCGAGCGTCGCACCGAGGATGAAGCCGATGAGAACACAGACGGAATCGGTGCCGATGCGGCAGAAGCGGAATGGGATGCCGGTCCGATCGGCCAGAATGAGCGCAACCGCGTCGTACGGCGAGACGCCCTGATCGGCGGTGTAGTACAGCGCCGACGCCAGACTCAACAGGACGAGGCTCGCGGTCAGCTCGACGACGCGCAGCGCAAGGCTCGGATGCGGCATCAGCAGGGTCGCAAGGTGGTTTGAGTTTTCGACGAAGAAGCCGAGCCCGAGCAGCGTGAAGATCGTCGACAGACCGATCAGACGCCGTTTCAGCAGGAAAACGCCGACAAGCAGCATCGCGGCGAGCGCTGTAAAAATGATGCCGTATCCGAGATGAAGACTGTTGTCGAGCCCGGTCACCATAACAGTGAACGGATCGGTTCCGAATCCGGCATGACGCGCCATGCCAACGGAAGTGCCGCAAAGCGCGACGCCGACAATGGTCATGGTGCTTCTGAGCGTTTTCTCTTTCATGCGGCCTGTTCTCCGAAGTCTGCAGCGGGATGTCCGCATTAGAATCTTGTTGATTTTCAATATCTTGATTATAGTTTTCGGAAACAGGCGGAATCTATCGGGATGCTGGCTGATTTAATAACAATCCTGCGTTTCCTGCATCGGCCGAGTTAATTCCCCAGCTTGCATGGATGGCAGCACGAAAGCGAGGCACCCGTGGACAAGCTCATCCTGCGCACCGACAGCCACCAGCGCGAAGTCAGCTTCCCGCTTGATGCTTCGTTTCCGGTTCAAGCCAATACCTGGCGGCTGTCCACGTTTGCGCGCGGTCGATTCGACTGCCACTGGCACGCTGCTCTCGAATTCGAACGGGTCGTCGAAGGCGAGATGGCCTTCCAGGCCAACGGCACGCGCTTCACGATTCAGCGCGGCGAAGGCGTCTATCTGGCCGGCAACACGCTCCACAGCGGCTGGCTTGAGCATGCGGAGGATTGCGAATACCAGGTGGTGCGGATCGATGCATCGCTCCTGGGTGGCCTCGCGGGGACGCGGCTCTTTGGGGACTTCGTCCAGCCGCTTCTCCTTGACCCACGAATGGCCTTCCTCCACCTGAAGCCGGATGAGCCATGGCAGGCGGATCTGCTGGATCGGATCGGTACGTTCCAGACGGCGACCGACACGGCGGCGCCGGGCTGGGAGCTGGACGCGATGGAGCGGATTTTTGGCATCTGGCGGCTGATCCATCGCTTTGCTGAAACGCTACCCAGGCAGGAAAGTCGCATCCGGGACAGCGCGTTGCCCACACGGGATGTCGAGCGGATGCGGCGCGCGCTGACGTTCATCGAGGCGCATTACGCCGATCGGATGACGCTCGCGGATATTGCCGCGAGCATGATGTTGTCGGAGGGCGAATGTTGTCGGCTGTTTCGGCGAATGCTGCGGACGAGCCCGATGGAGCACGCGATCTCCTGCCGGATTCGCGAAAGCCTCTCCCTGCTCGCCGCGGACCGCCTGTCGGTGACCGAAATCGCCCAGCGGACTGGCTTTTCAGGGAGTAGCTATTTCACGGAGACGTTCCGAAAGGTCATGGGAATGACGCCGTCGGAGTATCGGCGGCAGACGGGCGCGGAGTAAGGCAAAAGCAAGTACAAGCTGGCACGGGTTCTGGCAGCGCTCGACAATGACCTGGCCCTTGTCGACTTTATTGGCTTGGGCAAGCGGCAACCGACATAGAATTGCGTGATCAAATCAATCGATTGTCCCGATGATATTTAACCGGCAATGGAGTCTGGGCGCGAAGTTGGCGCTATTGGGAACTCCCTTCCTGCTTCTCGTTCTTCTCTCGACCGCCGCAACGCTGTGGGTGTCGTGGCAGCTTGACGGAGGCG
>JAGNOM010000177.1:3874-6136 GCA_017990155.1 Propionivibrio sp.
CCGATGATATTTAACCGGCAATGGAGTCTGGGCGCGAAGTTGGCGCTATTGGGAACTCCCTTCCTGCTTCTCGTTCTTCTCTCGACCGCCGCAACGCTGTGGGTGTCGTGGCAGCTTGACGGAGGCGCCGCAGCAGTCAATGAGGCCGGTCGAATGCGCATGCAAGCCTACCGGATTTCCCTGTCGGTCGGCTTGGGGCACACGGATGCGGTACTGCAGCATCAGATCCTGGAATTCGATCAGAGCATCGTGCTGCTGCGAAAGGGCGATCCCGAACGCCCACTCTTCGTTCCGTGGGACGATGGCGTGCGCGGTCAATACGACGTCGTTAGCCGAGGCTGGTCCGACTATCGTTCGCGCTGGCTTGACGGCAAGCACGGTACGCTCGCCGAATTGAGTTCCGACACGGGCTCCTTCGTGCGCAGCATTGATGGATTGGTCGTCGGAATTGAGGCGCACATGGCGCGCTGGACCACCTTGCTCTATCTATTCCAGATGTCCGTGCTCGCCATGGCGATCGTCGGCGCGGCGATCCTGATCTACACGGGGTATGTGTTCGTACTCGAACCGGTCGGGCAGCTAAAGCAGGCCATCGAAAAGATCCAGCAGGGCAATTTCGACGTCCGCGTGGAGCATGAGAGCAGCGACGAGTTCGGGACGCTCGCTCGTGGTTTCAACGGCATGGCGGACAACCTGCAGTTCATGTACCGCAACCTGGAACACAAGGTCGCCGAGAAGACTGCGGAACTGGAGGAAAAGCGGGAACGTCTTGAGGGTTTGTACGAAGTCACGGCGCTGGTCGCAAATACGACGGTTCTGGACGATCTGGCGCAAGGTTTTGCCAAGAGCGTGGCCAGAATCGCGCGCGCTGACGGCGTGACAATCCGCTGGTCGGATCATGACAACAAACGCTACCTGATGCTGGCGGCTCAAGGCATGCCACAGTCGCTGGTGGACGCCGAGCAGTGCATCGACAAGGGCGGCTGCTATTGCGGGAATGTTGTTGCCGACCCTGGATTAAAGGTCATCCCGATTCAGAATGAAGTGGACGAATTACGACTGCCTTGTGCCCGTGCCGGGTTCAAGACGGTGATCAACATCCCGGTGCGCTTGCACGAACGGCTGATGGGCGAAGTCGATCTGTTCTTCAACGCACAAGTCAGCCCGTCCCCGGCGGTGCGCTCCCTGTTGGAGGCGCTGGCCAGCCATTTGGCAAGCGCCATGGAGAATCTGAGGCTGAACGCGCTCGAGAAAGAGGCGGCCGTTTCGCAGGAGCGCATCTATCTCGCGCGCGAACTCCACGATTCGATCGCCCAGTCGCTGGCTTTCATCAAGATCCAGGTGCAGCTGATGCGCGATGCCGTTCGCTCGGGCGATCCGGACGAAATGCGTGAAGTCCTCGAAGAAATCGACACCGGAGTACGCGAAAGCTATGGCGACGTGCGCGAACTGTTGCTCCACTTCCGTACGCGCACCAATAGCGAAGACATCGAACCGGCGCTGGCGACGACGCTACGCAAGTTCGAGCACCAAAGTGGCGTCCATACGTCGCTATCCATTGAAGGGCAGGGGATTCCGCTGTTTCCGGATGCGCAGATCCAGGTGCTGCATATCGTTCAGGAAGCCTTGTCGAACGTGCGCAAGCACGCGCAGGCGTCGCACGTCAGCCTGAAGGTTCAACAGCAACCGGCGTGGCGCTTCGAAGTCCGGGACGATGGCGTTGGCTTTGACCTTGACGAAGATCGGCCGGACGAGACGCATGTCGGACTGCGCATCATGAAGGAGCGCGCGCAGCTCATCGGCGCGCAGCTCGATATCGTATCGTCGCTGGGGAACGGCAGTTCGGTGATCCTCACGCTGCAACCGAACGCCCATCCCGTGTCGTCTCTTGCCAATGCCGAGACCGTGAGTGCCAAAACATGAATACGCAAAGCGAAGAACTTGCCGTCGATCCGATTCGCATCCTCGTCGTCGATGACCATACGCTGTTCCGGCGCGGCCTGACCGCGCTTCTTTCGCGTGATCCGCAACTCGCGGTGGTGGGCGATGCCGCCGACGCCGGCCAGGCGCAACGCAAGGCGCAGGAACTGCAACCGGATGTCATCCTGCTCGACAACCATCTGCCCGGCGTCAATGGGGTTGATGCTTTGCCGGCGCTGCATGCCGCCGCGCCGAATGCGCGCATCCTGATGCTGGCCGTCAGCGAAGACGAAAACGATCTGGCGGCCGCCTTGCGCGGCGGCGCGATCGGCGATCTTCTGG
>JAGNOM010000178.1 GCA_017990155.1 Propionivibrio sp.
GCGCGCGGCATCGTGCGCGCGGTCGAGCGCGGTGCCGACGAGGTCTATCTGCCCGGATTCTGGCGGCTGATCATGCTCATCATCCGGCATATCCCTGAACGGGTGTTCAAGAAGCTGTCGCTGTAGGGATTTGCTCCTGGCGCTGGATAGAGAAGGCGTGGTCGTTGAACTCGATCAGTGCCTCGACCAGCCGTGCGGTCATTTCCAGATCGTCGACGCGCAGGCTTTCCTTACAGGTATGCACGTCGGTCATTCCGATCGACAGGTCGACGGCTTTCATGCCGTGCCGGTTGAAGACATTGCAGTCACTGCCGCCACCGGTTGAGGCGAGCGTTGGGGTGAGGCCCAGGTGGCGCATGGCGGCGGCACAGTGGCGTACGACGGGTTCGTCGGCGTCGAGGCTGAAGGCGTAGTAGCTGCGTTCGATCGTGACTTCGGCCGTGGCGCCGAACTCGCGGGCGGCGTCTTCGAAGCAGGCTTTCATGTGTGCGCCCTGGGCGTCGAGCTTGTCGTTGGTGAGGCTGCGCGCTTCGGCGGTGATTTCAACGCGGTCGGTCACGATGTTGGTGGCGCCGCCGCCGGCGATCTGGCCGAGGTTGGCCGTCGTTTCTTCGTCGATACGCAGCAGCTTCATGCGTTCGACGGCGCGCGCAGCGACCTGGATGGCGTTGATACCCGCCTCTGGCTTGAGGCCGGCGTGTGCTGAACGGCCGTGGATGACGGCGTGGATTGCGTCTTTGGCCGGGCCGCGCACGAGGATCTGGCCGATCGGTCCGTCGGCGTCGAGGATGAAGGCGCGCGTGGCCTTGACTTTGCTGTAGTCGAGCCCGATGGCGCCGTGCATGCCGACTTCTTCGCAGATGGTGAAGACGGCCTGAATCAAGCCGTGCGCTACGTCGCGTTCCCGGATGCGTCGCACACCTTCGAGGATGGCGGCGATGCCGGCCTTGTCGTCGCCGCCGAGGATCGTTGTGCCGTCGGAACGGATGACGCCGTTTTTGATGACCGGAACGACGCCGATACACGGCGTGACGGTGTCCATGTGACAGGAAAAAAGCAGCGGTTCGGCGTCGGTCGTCCCGGGCAAGGTGGCGATCAGGTTGCCCGTGTCGCCGCCGGCAAGTTCTCCGGCCGCATCGGCTTCGACAAGAAATCCGAGCGCCTCCAGTTCGGTGCGCAGGTACGCGGCCAGGCGGCCTTCCTGTCGGGAGGGGCTGGAAATCTTCGCCATGGTGATGAATTGGTCGACGAGGCGCTGCGTGTTCGAGTTGGCGAGCATGAGGGCGGGGAGTCCTGAAGGGGTTGTGCAGTGATGGAGGGTGCGCGGCTCTGGACGCCGGCCTGAGGTCGTATTCTTCCTCAGGCCGAGGCTTGCCGGCAACTGGGCTTACTCGCGCGAGATACTCCGCGCGCTGACGAGCAGGACGCCGCCGAGGACGAGGGTGGTGCCAGCCATCTGCGCCAGCGAGATTGGTTCGTCGAGCAGCCACCAGCTGAAAACGACGGTCAGCACCGGGCCGAGCGTGCCGATCAGGGCGGCGGTCGTCGAGCCGATATGGCGGATGGCGGCGGCCAGCATGAACACGGGCAGGATGGTCGAGAACAGGGACATCGCGGCGGCGTAGGCGTAGACCGGCACGGGTTGGTTTAACGCTGCGACCGGCTGCGTGAGCAGGAAATGCAGCAAGGTCGATATCGTCGAAGCGAGGACGGCGAGCGCCGTGAAGCGCGCGGCACCGAGGCGCTGGATCATCGGCGCGCTGCCTGAGAGATACAGTGCATACGAGATCGACGAGGCGAAAACGAATAAGGCGCCGATCAGCACCAGGCGCGTGTCGCTGCCAAATTGCAGGTCGTGCATGAAGGCCAGCCCGATGCCGGCGTAGGAGAGGAGCAGCGCGCCAATCTCGCGCGCACGGATCGCCTTGCCCATGAACAGCACGCCGATCAGCAGCGTCAGCGTCGGGTAGGTGAAGATAATCAGCCGTTCGAGACCGGCCGAGATGTACTGCAGACCGATGAAGTCGAAGACGCTCGCGCCATAGTAGCCGAGCATGCCGAGCGCGGCGAGCGCCAGCCAATCGCGCAAAGAGAGCGGCGGCGTCGTTCGCTGCGTGCGCAGCGCCACCCAGACAAAGACCGGCAGCGCGAACAACATGCGCAGCGCGAGCAGCGTCACTGCGTCAACCGGAACCGCCTGTGGTACGGCGTAGGCGAGCTTGACGAGAATCGCCTTGAACGAGAAGCCGAGCGCCGAAATGATGGCGAAAGTGACGCCGAGGCGTTGCGGCGACCAGTGCTTCCAAAGCATGGCTATAAGGCAGCTACGTTGAAAACAAAGGATAGCCACGTCATCCCGGCGAATGCCGGGATCCAGTGTCGGAGAGCAAGCGCCGACTGGACCCCAGCGTTCGCCGGGGTGACGAGTTCATGCATCTTCTGCCTCATCAACCAAGAAATACGCTTACAGCGTCGGTACGGTGCGGTACTTCTCGACGACTTCCTTGATGGCGGCGATTTCCGACTCGGAGAACAGCACCGGGTAGCGGCTGTCGCCGACGTCTTCGCCGAGCAGGTTCGTCGCCTTCTTGACTGCGGCCGGCGAGAAGCCGAAAGCGTAGAGATCCTTGCGCAAGCCGCCGATGAAGTCCTGCGCCGCCTTCGATTTATCGAGGTTGCCGTCCCGGAAATGCTTCCAGATCAGGCTGACGCCTTCCGGCGAGACGTTGGCCAGCCCGGAAATGCACGCCGAACAGCCTTCGAGGAAGCCCTGGTGCGCCAAATGATCCGGGCCGCTCAGGACATCGAAGTCGGGCATGTCCTTGGCGACGTCGAGAAAGCCCTTGAGACTCTCGTAGCTGCCGGCGCTGTCCTTGATGCCGACGATGTTCGGGTGTTCGGCGAGCTTGCGCGCCGTCGCCGGTTCGATCGTGTTACCGCTGCGGCCGGGGATGTTGTAGAGGAAGACTGGGACCGGGACGGCGTCGGCAATTACGGTGTAGTGGTAGATCAGTTCGTGCTGGCGCAATGGGACGAAGTAGGGCGTGATCACCGAGACGGCATCGACGCCGATCCTGGCCAGCCGCTTGCCGAGCTTGATCGTCGCCGCCGTCGAGATTTCGCCGATGTGGCCGACCACCGCGACGGCGCCGCCGACCTCGTCCACGCACGTTTCGGTGACCAGGATCTTCTCGTCGGTCGTCAGGACGAAGAATTCGCCGTTGGTGCCGTTGCAGAAGATGCCGTTGCCGTGTTCCAACTGGCGCCGGATTTGCCGGCGCAACCGTACCGGGCTGACTTCACCACTTGGGTCAAACGGGGTCACGATGGCGGTGAGTACGCCTTGAATCGTCTTTTTCATTATTGCTTCCTGTCCGGTCAGATGAGTTGCGTGTAGATGGCGCGGATGTCGTTCTTGTCCATCGGGCGCGGGTTGTTGTCGAGCAGGCGTGTGACTTTGGCAGCACCTTCGACCAGCGTATCCAGGTCTGCGGCGGTGATATTCCAGCGCTTGAGATCCGACGGGATCTGCAGATCGCGGTTGAGTTCGAAGATCGCTTCGATGAACTTCTCGGTCGCTGCCTTGCTGTCCGCCGGATCGACATCCAGCCCCATCGCCACCGCGACGTCGCGGAACTTGTCCTCGTTGCCGACGGCGTTGAAGCGCATGACGAAGGGCAGCAGGATGGCGTTCGAGACGCCGTGTGCAATCCGGTACTTGCCGCCGAGCGGGTAGGCAAGGGCATGCACCGCCGTGGTCGACGAGGTAGCGATGCACATGCCGCCGTACATCGCGCCGAGCAGCATGTCGTGACGCGCGTCGATATCGGCGCCGGTGTTGAAGGCGCGGCGGATGCTGCGTGAAATGAGTGAGATGGCCTTGAGCGCGATCATCTCGCTGAACGGGTTGCCCTTCTTCGAGGTGTAGCACTCGATGGCGTGGCAGAGCGCGTCCATCCCGGTCGAGGCGGTGATCGCCGGCGGCAGGCCGAGGGTCATCTTCGGGTCGAGGATCACGCAATCGGGCATCAGCTTCGGGCTGACGATGCCGACCTTGAGTTCGTCTTCGGGGACGAGAACGATGCTGTTCGGCGTCGTCTCCGATCCGGTGCCTGCCGTCGTCGGAATCATCAGCGTCGGCAGGCCGCGCTTGGCAATCGGTGCTCTATTCAGCAACTCGCGCAGCGTCACGTCGTTATTGAGCAGCACGGCGATCAGCTTGGCAACGTCCATCGCGCTGCCGCCGCCGATGCCGACGACCATGTCGCAACCGGAATTCTTCGCTGCGGTAAAAATGGCGTTGGCCTGTTCGACCTCGGGTTCCGGCGGTGTGTCGTCGAGGATGCTCACGGTGATACCGGCGGCTTCGAGCAGCGCCATCGGACGTTCAATCAGGCCGGCGCGGGCGACGCCCTTGTCGCTGATGATCAGCACGCGGGTAGCGCCGTAGTCCTTAACGATGTCGGCGATCTGCTCGATGCTGTCCGGGCCGGCGACGATGCGGCCGGCGTTCAACAGGGAGTACGTGGAATGGGTGCTCATGGTGGTCTCCGTGGGCAAATGGGGCAACGGGTTACTGACATTCGTGGATTCGTGGACATGACTGATAGTGCCTCACTACCGTTCGCCCTGAGCCTGTCGAAGGGCGGGATGTCCGCACCGTGCGCCTGTTCATGGTTCGACAGGCTCACCACGAACGGTGGAAAGGTTGTCAGTTACTTTTTATGGGCTGTGACTCGCGCTTCTTGCGCTGGCCTTCGAGCAGCTTCACCGCGTATTCGACGGCATCGACCAGGCTGTCGGCGTTGGCGATGCCCTTGCCGGCGATGTCGAAGGCTGTGCCGTGGTCGACCGAAGTACGCAGGATCGGCAGGCCGAGCGTGACGTTGACGCCGCTGATCGCGTGCCAGACGCCGGTCTTCTCGTCGACGTTGAAGCCGAGCAGCTTGACCGGGATGTGCCCCTGATCGTGGAACATGGCCACCACGGCGTCGAACTGCTGCGCGCGCAGTTTGATGAACACCGTATCGCCCGGCACTGGGCCGGTGACGTCGTAGCCTTTGTCGACGTATTCCTTGATCACCGGCGCGATGATCAGGTCATCTTCCTTGCCGAGGATGCCGCCTTCGCCGGCGTGCGGGTTGAGCGCGGCGATGGCCAGGCGTGGCTTCTCGAAACCGAGGCATTCGAGCGCGTCGAGCGTCACGTCGAAAACGCGGCGCAGGCGAACCGGCGTGATGCGAGAAGGCACTTCGCCGATCGGGCAGTGTGTCGTCACGTGGCTGACTCGCATCGGGCCATGCGCCAGCATCATCACCGCATCGCGCATGCCGGTGAGGTGGGCCAGCAATTCGGTATGACCTTCGAAGTGATGGCCAGCGAGGTGTAGTGCTTCCTTCGACAGCGGCGCGGTGACGATGGTGTCGGCTTCGCCGGCCTGAACCATTTCTGCCGCCCGTTTTACAGCGCGATACGCCCACTCGCCGCCGACGGCCGAGATCTTTCCGGTCTCGATCTCGCCCTCGACCGGCCCGACATCAATCATCGAGAGCGGCAGCGTGCCGCGCGCCAGGCCGACTTGCAGACAGGCCTTGTCGAGCGCTTTGGCACTTCCGATCACCATGAACTCCAGCCGCCCGGCCGCAATCTCGCCGCGCATCTTGTCCGCGGTCTTCGCGATGATCTCGGGACCGATACCGGCGGGGTCGCCCATGGTCACTGCCAGTCGAATTGCCTTTTTCATGTGAGTGTCCTTCCAGGTTGTTCAGGCGTTGCAAAGCAATCGAATCATTTCAGCCAGATCGTCCGGCCCGCCGAAGGCGCCGGAGCGCGAATAGCAGGGGACGCCATCCCAGGTGCCGCCGACCAGCCGCGCGCGACCCCAGCCAGGCCGTACGGCGGGATAGGCGAGCAGCGCGTACGCACCGCTCGCCCGGCACAACGCGAGCAGCGTGTCGCCGCCAATCACGGCGAGTTGGCCGGGGCGGGGCAAGCGTTCGATGATGCGGGCCACTTGCGCTGCGAGGCGTGCCGCAGCCTCCTCCGGGAAAATCCGTTCGGTTGGGGAGAGGTCGAAGCAGACTTCTTCGGTACCAGCGCGTGCCTGGTCGAGCGCAGTGGCGATCTC
>JAGNOM010000179.1 GCA_017990155.1 Propionivibrio sp.
CAGGCTTCCGCCGCATTGACGGAACTCTTCCAGTACCCGATCCCGCAGCGCTGGAACATCGCCCACCTCTATCAGGCAATCCTGAACGGCGAAGAGCACGTCAAGGACGTCCGCTTCGTCACGACGCTGGCCGGTTACGTGCACTGGAAACTGACGGGTCAGAAAGTGCTGGGCGTCGGCGAGGCCTCGGGCGCATTCCCGATCGACCTGAAGACAAGCGCCTTCGATACCCGGATGATCGGCCAGTTTGACCAGAAGGTCGCGCCCCTGAATTTTCCCTGGAAATTGGGCGAGGTCCTACCGCGCGTCATGGTCGCCGGTGAAAAAGGCGGCGAACTCACCGCCGAAGGGGCGAAACTCCTCGATGTCAGCGGCCAGCTCGGCGCCGGCGTTCCCTTCTGCCCGCCGGAAGGCGATGCGGGCACCGGCATGGTCGCGACAAACAGCGTTTCTACCCGTACCGGCAACGTCTCGGCCGGCACCTCGGTGTTCGCGATGATCGTGCTGGAGAAGGAGCTTTCCAAGGTCTATTCCGAGATCGACCTCGTGACCACCCCGCACGGCAAGTTGGTGGCGATGGCGCACTCCAACAACTGCTCGTCGGAATACGACGCCTGGATCGCCATGTTCGACGAGCTCCTCAAGGCCTTCGGCCAGACGGTCGACAAATCGAAACTGTACGAAACGCTATTCAACCTGGCGCTGACGGGCGACCCGGACGCTGGCGGCCTGCTCGCTTACTGCTATCTGTCGGGCGAACACATGACGCACTTCGAAGAGGGGCGCCCGATGTTCGTGCGCTCGCCGAACGGCAACTTCAATCTCGCCAATTTCATGCGCGTCGAGCTCTACACCGCGCTGGGCGCGATGCGCACCGGGCTGAATATCCTGTTCGAGAAGGAGTCCGTGCAGGTTGATGAGATCCTCGGCCACGGCGGCTTCTTCAAGACCCGCGAAGTCGGCCAGAAGATCATGGCCGCCGCCGTCAACGTCCCGGTCTCCGTGATGGAAAACGCCGGCGAAGGCGGCGCGTGGGGTATTGCGCTGCTGGGCGCGTACATGGCGAATCGCGTTGAGGGTGAATCGCTCGACGACTTCCTGCACAACAAGGTGTTCGCCGGCCAGAAGACCAACCGCATTGCGCCCAACCCGGACGATGTCGCCGGTTTCAATAGCTTCATGGAACGCTACACGAACGGGCTTGAAATCGAACGGGCAGCCGTCAAGCACTTGAAGTAGTCGAAACGCAGTAACGCCGCGGTTGGCTGAATCCAGTTCGAAGAGATCCTTTCAAGACGGACAAGGCCAACCGGGCGCGAAACACCGGGCAGAGTCGCATCGTATCGGGAGTGACATGCTGCACACGCGCACCATGCGTCACTGATGCTCGCACGTGCTTGTACGTGGGCGGCAACCGGGATGGTTTATCAATTCCCGGTTAAATCGTGACTTGGCGTCATCCGCATCGGCGTTCGATGCTCGACGGACACCTGCCCCGGCGACAATGAGCCCAACTCCCGAGCGCTGACCGAGTAGCTATTCCGTTTTGCGGCAACCGCTATTCCTCGGTGCTGTGGGTCATCGTAGGCACGTAGAACCGGAAGGTGTTTTTTCCTGCGTCCTTCGCCGCATACATCGCGGCATCGGCATTCTCGATCAATTCAATGGGCGTATGTCCGTCAGCCGGATATACGGCGATGCCAATGGAGGTTCCGACCTGGACCGTTTTGCCGCCAATCTCCATGGGGGCATTGATGGCGGAGATCGCTCGCGCAGCGATTACTGCGACCTCCTCCTTACTCGCCGGATTGTCGAGTTTGATCACGAACTCATCCCCCCCCAGACGCGCTACCGTGTCCGATTGCCGAACCAGTGCCAGGAGCCTCTGCGCCACCGCCTTAAGCAAGGCATCTCCAACGGCATGGCCGAACGTGTCGTTGACGAACTTGAATCGGTCGAGATCGAGGAACATCAGCGCAAGGCCCGATTGCTCCCGTTCGGCGGTGGCAATCTGGTGGTGCAGCAGCTCCATCAGCAATGAACGGTTTGGCAAGTCGGTCAATGCATCATGGAAGGCCAGGCGTTTCAGGAATTCATCCTTGCGCCAAAGATCGGTGATGTCGCTAAAAACCGATACATAGCGAACGGAACCGCCCGCCGAGCCACGAATCGCGGTAATCGTTATCCGTTCAAGATAAACCTCGCCGTCCTTGCGGCGGTTCCAAATATCGCCTTTCCAGCGTCCGTGAGTGTTCAGGTCCTGCCACATCGCGACATAGAACGCCCTGTCATGACGGTTGGACTTGAGAATGCGCGGCGTCTGGCCGATGGCTTCAGCCGCGGTAAAGCCCGTAATTTCGGTGAAGGCTGGATTCACTGACACGAAGACGCCGTGCACATCGGTGACGGCAATACCTTCGGCGGTGTTCTCGAACACACTGGCAGCAAGTTCAAGTTGCGCTTGTGCTTCTTTCAGTTCCGTCACGTCACTGGCCTGAATGAAAATCCCGCTAACTTCGCCTTGGGTATTGATGTCTGGAATGTAGTTGGCCAGGATATAGCCCACTTTTCCATCCGCCTTGTTCAAGCTTCGTTGGAAATGTTGCGGTTCGCCGGCCAGTGCTCGACGAATATAAGGCTCGTTCAATTCAAACAACTGCTCGCCCATCAAATCCCTTACGGGCGTACCGATAAGGGTTTCTGGGTGTTTTCCATGCCATTCCAGGTAGGCATTGTTGGCGAAACCAAAATGCAGGTCCTTGTCCCAATAGCCGATCATGTTGGGTATCGCATTTAGCATGGACTTGATGAACTGCTCTCGCCTGGCGCTCGCTAGCGCAACTGATTCGGCTTCTTTTTGTGCGATACGCGCGCGCGTGATCGCGCGGAGCCTGGCCTCGGCAAGAAAGGCGATTCCCAGGCAGGAAAGAGCAAAGACCATCATGCCCCGGACGTCAGATGTGTTCTCGATTGATGGCTGGCCGACGAGGAATGGCCATAACAGAGTGACCACAACACAGGCCAGGATCGTCGCCAACAGACCGGCATGGAATCCACGGTAGATTGCGGCGACTGTGACGGCCGGGTAGAAGGTCAGCCAATAGTGATCCGGTTCAAGTCCCTGCAACGGCCATACCCGCAATACCGCGGCAAGGCCAACCAGCAGAATTGCGAGCGACATCGTTCCCCGAGCGTCGTGAAGTAGTTTCTTGGGACTCATGTTATCGGCGCCGCGCTGCCACTACCAGACCGGAAGAGAGAATCAACCGTATTACGAGCATCAGTGGCGAACTTTGATAGGAGGAGAGTGAGTGCCAGTAATACTAACACCCGGAGCCCAATGGCGTGCTTCGCCAGACTGGGACGCCAGGGCAATCGCATGAACGGCCTCTCCCTCCCCTTCAAGGGGAAGGTCGCGAAAGCGACGTTTGCGATTGGACGGGATGGGGCGCGAACGGCGGTTTGATCGACGAAACAACCGCCAGAAAACCCCATCCCCCTCCCGACCTCCCCCTTGAAGGGGGAGGAGTTGATGCGTACGGCATCCATGCGATTGCCCTGACTGGGACGCCTGACCTCAACTCGTCGAGGTTGGGGAAGTTGCATGTGACTGGACTCTCTCGGTCAGATGTTCTTCCAGGCAGCCGGAAACCGAAATGTCGAGATCCTGGTTCGACGTTCCATTGCCAAGATCATCGGACAAAGAATCAACTCCACGCGAAGCAGCAAACAGGCAGACACAATTACGTATAGATCTATGCCATCGCCTGTTTTTCTCTCCTACGCATACGCCGGCGCAAACCCCTGCTCGCTCGCTTCAACCGGCCCGTTCTCGCTCCAGTACGGTGACAGCTTGCGCAGTTGGGCGATGATCGGCGGGACGGCTTCGATGACGCGGTCGATCTCGGCTTCGGTGCTGTAGCGCGAGAGCGAGAAGCGGATGGTGCCGTGGGCGGCGGTGTAGGGAATGCCCATCGCGCGCATGACGTGCGAGGGTTCGAGCGAGCCTGAGGTGCAGGCCGAACCGCTTGAGGCGGCGATGCCTTGCTTGTTGAGCAGCAGCAGGATCGCTTCGCCCTCGACGAACTCGAAGGCGATGTTGGCGGTGTTCGGCAGGCGGTTGGCTGGATCGCCGGTGACGAAGGAGCGCGGCACCTTGGGCAGGATGCCGGCTTCGAGCCGGTCGCGCAGGCGTTTGACCTCGGTGTTCTCGTATTCCATGTGTTCGAGCGCTTGTTGCGCAGCGACGCCGAGGCCGACGATGGACGCTGAATTCTCGGTGCCCGAGCGCCGGCCGCGTTCCTGATGGCCCCCGCGCAGCAGCGGACGAAAGCGCGTGTTGCGCCGCAAATAGAGCACGCCGACGCCCTTCGGCGCGTGCAGCTTGTGGCCGGAGAGCGAGAGCATGTCGATCTTCGTCGATTTCAGGTCGATGGCGATCTTGCCGACGGCCTGCACGGCGTCGGTGTGGAACATCGCGCCGACCGAATGCGCCATTTCGGCCATCGCTTCGACCGGGAAGATCGTTCCCGTCTCGTTGTTGGCCCACATCGCCGAGACGATGGCCGTGCGCGGCGACAGTAGCGAGCGGTATTCGTCCATATCGAGCCGCCCTTTCTTGTCCACACCGAGGCGATGGACGACCACACCCTCCTTCTCCAGATAGTCGCAGAGCGTGAGGATCGCCGGGTGCTCGACGGCGGTGGTGATGATCTGGTTGCGGCCGCTCTGCGCCTTGAGCGCGGAGAGGATCGCCGTCGAGTCGGATTCGGTGCCGCACGAAGTGAAGACGATCTCCGACTCGTGTTCAGCACCAAGCAAGGCTTGCACCCTGCCCCGCGCTTCCTTGAGCGCATGCGCGACCTTGTTGCCAAAGCTGTGCATTGAAGATGGGTTACCGAACTGCTCGGTGAAGAACGGCAGCATGGCTTCGACCACTGCCGGGTCACAGGCCGTCGTCGCGTTGTTATCGAGGTAGATGGGGTTCATGGGAAGGCTCCTCAAGCCGGAATCGCCGCACGTGCCAGCAAACCCGCCGGCAGCAGTTGAACGAACTCGCCCAGCGCTTCGACGATCTGATCCTGGATGCCGGACAACGTCGCCTGCTCCATCATGCAGCCCTGGCATGCGCCCTTGAGATTGACGTAGATGTTTTTGCCATCGATCTCAACGACTTCAATATCGCCATGATCGCGTTGCAGCATCGGGCGGATTGACTCGATGACTTCCTCGATCTTGCGCATGCGCTGGAAGTTGGTGAGCTTGGGTTTCGCCGGCTTCGCACTTGGCATCGTTACCTCAATCGGCTTGACCACCGCCGGTGCCGTGCAACGCTCGCCGGCGACCTTGGCCAGGATTTCCTCGACGCCTTCGTGGCAGCTCGAACAGCCGCCGCCGGCCTTGGTGAAGTTGGTGACCTGCTCGACGGTGGTGAGATTGTTGGCGCGCACCACATCCTCGATCAGCACGGCATCGACGGCGAAGCATTTGCAGACCATTGCGCCTTCGACGTGATCGTCGCTCCATTCTTCACCACGGTAATTGGCGACGGCCGCCTGCAAGGCTTCCCGGCCCATCACCGAGCAGTGCATCTTCTCGGCGGGCAAGCCGTCGAGGTAGTCGGCGATCTCCTGGTTGGTGATGCCGAGCGCTTCGTCGAGCGTCTTACCCTTGACCATTTCGGTCAGTGCCGAAGACGACGCGATGGCCGAGCCGCAACCGAAGGTCTGGAAGTGGGCGTCGAGGATGCGCTCCTCCTCGGGATCGACCTTCAGCATCAGACGCAACGCGTCGCCGCACTTGATCGAGCCGACGTCGCCGATGGCATTGGCGCCGTCCAGCGGCCCGGCGTTGCGCGGGTTGAAGAAATGCTCGCGTACCTTTTCAGAGTAATCCCACATGGTGCGGCTCCTTTATGTCAAAACGTGAATCCGGTTTCGGCTCGTAGTCAGTCATCTTCGGCAGCGCGGCCACCGCGATTTGTTGTAGGAGCCCGGTTTCACCGGGCGAATGGCCGTGCGCTCCGGCACAGACGCTGTTATCGCGCAGCGAGCTGCGCTCCTACTCTTACCCTCGCACCGGCGCCGGCGAATAGCTGTAACACCCTTTCGGACAGACGCGTC
>JAGNOM010000180.1 GCA_017990155.1 Propionivibrio sp.
AGCTCGTCGAAGAAAAGCACGTGAGCGGCTGGGATGATCCGCGCATGCCGACGCTGGTCGGCGCCCGCCGCCGTGGTTATGCCCCCGAAGGTTTCCATCTGTTTGCCGAGCGCATCGGCGTCTCCAAATCCGATTCGCTGATCGACTACGTCCTGTTCGAAGACTGCATGCGCGAAGTGATGAACGAAGGCGACCAACGCCGCTTCGCCGTGCTCGACCCGCTCAAGTTGATCATCGACAATTACCCGGACGGGCAGAGCGAAGAGTGCGTCGTCCATAACCATCCGTTCAAGCCGGAACTCGGCACGCGCACCATGCCGTTCTCGCGCGAACTGTGGATCGAGCGCGAGGATTTCATGGAAGTCCCGAGCAAGGGTTATCGCCGCCTGTTCCCCGGCAACATGGCACGCTTGCGCCACGGCTACGTCGTCAAGTGCGTCGGATGCGACAAGGACGAAAACGGCAACGTCATCGCCGTCCATTGCGAATACCTGCCCGATACCAAGAGCGGCACGCCGGGTTCGGACAGCGTCAAGGTCAAGGGCAACCTGCACTGGGTCTCGGCGGCTGAAGGCTACACCGCCGAAGTGCGCCTCTACGATCGCCTCTTCGCCTATCCGGCGCCGGGCAACCGTCGCGAAGGTGACGCCGAAGATCTCGAACGCAACTTCCTCGACGACCTCAATCCAAGCAGCGTGCAAGTCATCACCGCCATCCTCGAACCGGCGCTGAAAAAAGCCATGCCGGAACAGCGCTTCCAGTTCGAACGCCACGGCTACTTCGTCGCCGACCGCGTCGACACCAAGGACGGCGCCCCGGTGTTCAACCGCACCGTGACGCTCAAGGATTCGTGGTCAAGCAAGACCGACAAGTAAACGCACGACGCTAGAAACTCGTCATTCCGGGCTTGACCCGGAATGACGGCAGATCACACGCCAGGAGCCGCCATGACCTTCATCCAATCACTCAACACCGCCTGGACCACGAACAACTCTCTGCTCTGCGTCGGCCTCGACCCTGATCCCGCCAAGTTTCCCGCCCACCTCAAGGGCAAATCGAACGATGCGGACGCGATTTTCGAGTTCTGCAAAAGCATTGCCGATGCAACGGCCGACCTAGCCTGCTGCTTCAAGCCGCAGATCGCCTACTTCGCCGCGAACCGCGCCGAGGATCAACTGGAAGCGCTGATCGCGCACATCCACGCCAATCATCCCGGCATCCCGGTCATCCTCGACGCCAAGCGCGGCGACATCGGAAGCACTGCCGAGCAATACGCCGTAGAAATCTTCGAGCGCTACCAGGCCGATGCGATCACGGTCAATCCCTACATGGGCAAGGACTCGGTCGATCCCTATCTCGCCTACCCGGACAAGGGCGTGATTCTGCTCTGCAGGACCTCGAACCCCGGCGGCAGCGACCTGCAGTTTCTGGATATCGGCGGCAAAAAGCTCTACGAACACGTCGCCGAACTCGTCGCGACCAAGTGGAACACGACCGGCCAGTGCGCGCTCGTCGTCGGCGCCACCTTCCCCGGCGAGATCGCCCGCGTGCGCGAGATCGTCGGCGAGATGCCGCTGCTCGTCCCCGGCATCGGCGCGCAGGGCGGCGATGTCGAAGCCACACTGAAGGTCGGCAAGACCGCCGCCGGCACCGGCCTGATGATCAACTCGTCGCGCGCCATCCTCTACGCCGGCAAGGATGAGAACTACGCCGCCGCCGCGCGCAAGGCCGCCATCGAGACGCGCGACCTGATCAACCGCTACCGCTGATCCTTCGCCCCGGAGCACTCCGGGGCGCCCTCCCCTCCGACCGGACGGCCATGGAAACCGCACTGCGCATCGTTGGCATCATCACGCCCGTCCTGCTGATCTCGGCCATCGGCTACATCTACGGACGGCTACGCAAGCCGGACATGAGCTGGATCAACCAGCTGAGCATCGACCTCTTTTTCCCCCTGCTCATCTTTTCGTCGATGGCGTCGAAGGATTTTCACATCCTCAGCTACCTGCCGCTGATCGGTGGCGGCATCCTCGTCATGCTCGGATCGGGCGTTCTCGCCTGGGGCGCAGCCCGGCTGCTCGGTTACAACCCGCACGCCTTCGTGCCGCCGATGATGTTTACCAACACGGCGAACATGGGGCTGCCGCTCACCGTCTTCGCGTTCGGGAGCGAGATGCTGCCGGCCGCCGTCGCGCTGTTCATGGTCTTCAGCCTCGGACATTTCACGATCGGCGCCCGCATCTTCGACCCCAAGGCCAGCATGCGCGGCATCCTCAAAGGCCCGATGTTGTGGGCGATGTTGGCCGGCGTTCTGATGAGCCTGTTCGGACTGGCGCTGCCGCCGTGGCTCGCGATCGGCACCCGGATGCTCGGCGAAACGGCGATCCCACTCGGACTCTTCACGCTCGGCGTCGGCTTCGCCAGCTTTCATGTCCAGCGCTGGAGCATCGGCCTCGTCGGCGCGCTGCTCTGCCCGATCTCGGGTCTCGTGTTCGCCTGGCCGCTGACGCGCATATTGCCACTCACCGACGCCATGCAGGGCGTCCTCCTGCTCTACGCCGCGCTGCCGCCCGCCGTACTCAACTACGTTTTCGCCGAGAAATACAAACAGGAACCGGGACTCGTCTCCGCCATCGTCGTCGGCGGCAACATCGCCTCGATTGTGTTTGTCCCGCTGGCCTTGTATCTGGCGCTACCGGGACGGTAGATGGAACCTGCTACTCGGCCCAGAGTGGCAAGGTGTATTTACAAAGCAGCTCCGGACGTAGCATGCGATTCGGACTCGGCTGCCCCCCACCCGCGATCAGCAACAATTCGTCCACCGTCCCGGTAAGCAGGGCTTTCAGATTCTGCGTGATCAGGTAATCGAGCGCGTCGGCTCGAACCAGCGGTTCGGTCACGGGGTTGATCTCGTGCGCGATGAACAGGGTCCGACCCAGTCGCCCTTCCTCTTCCAGCGCCTGCGCCAAGCCGTGATTGCCGCCGGAGGTGTTGTAGATTCCGTCGATTTCCGGCCATTCTTTCAGCAAGCTCTTGGCGGATTCGTAGGTGCCGTTGCGGCTGCTGTCCCAGCGGACGACATCGATGATGTTGATCGACGGAAAACGCTGCCGGATCACGGCGCGGAATCCCATTTCGCGCTCTTCGTGGCAACGAAACGACAGCGTCTCAACGACAACAGCGACATTCGCGCTCTTCTGATTGCATAAATGGCGCCCCATCATGAAACCGGCAGTTTGTCCCGCAGCTCGATTATCGATGCCAACAAACGAGTGCCGAGCGGGGAGGTCGATATCCGTGTTCGTCGCGACAACCGGCATCCCTTTGAGCTTCAATGCGGAAGCGGTCCTTGAAACAGCAAACGAATTTTCGACAAGAACCGCCACACCATCTGACGAGGCTTGATCGGCAATGACCTGCGCCACCAGATCGGCAGTACGGTTGGTAAAGGGGACCACTTCGAGCTGACACCCCTTTGCGGCGAAGCCGGCCGAGAGGATCGCGGTTTGCTCAATGATCGACTGGGTGAATTCATCATCCGCCTGAATGACAAACTTGAATTTCTTCAGTTGCGATGATGGCGCGGCTGGCAAGGTGGTCCCGATCGATTCCGCCTGCTGCAAGCTCGCAACAGCTGCTTCAACGGCGGCCAACGTCACCGGGCGCACACCGTCGCGTGCATTCAGCGCACGGTCCACGGTCGCACGACTCAGACCGGTGAGACGCATGATGTCCTTGAGCGGTGGACGGTGTCGCGGCATGCCAGCTTTCCTTGTTCTTCAGGTTATCTTCTTGGCTCGGTTGCACATCACGCGGAGGTCTGCGGCGGTAGAAAGCGATTGCTTGTGCTGACGCCCCGATCGACATATCGAGCAGGGGCGAATGATATCAGGATGACAACCGCAGAAAGAACACCTTGCATCCTTGATCGCAGCCCAGTGGCTCCCCTCGCAAAACGGCGACACCCCTGGATGATTTTTGAACAGCCGCTAAACCATCAAATCCGCAGAAAGGGACAGTTCCGCAATGCCCTCTGCGTCCCTAACTGGGTTGCTGAATATTCACGGTCTCAAAGGTCAGCGCGCGGTGAAACTGCTCGTGGAAGGCGATGAATTTCTTCGTGTATTCCTGCTCGCAATGCAGTTCGTGCGCCTGTTTCGACTGAAAGCACTCGACAAAGACCAGGGTGTCAGGATCATCAGTGCAGGTAAAGAAATCGTAGGTGATGCACCCCGGCTCGGCTCGTGTCAATTGCTGAACCGGAACCGCCGCTTCGAGAATTTTGTCGCGCGTGCCGGGTTGCAAACGAATGGTGATCAGAAACTTGTACATGTTTTAGCTCCTTGTTGAATGGTCCATCCTCCCGGCGACACGAACGGCGGTGTGCCGATGTCGCCGGGTCGATGAGCTTAACAGGCCGCGTTACTGACTGATCGTCTGCTTTAACGCATCGATCGACGTCGTGACGCCGGCTTCGACCGACATGGTCAGGTCTTCCATTTCCAGGGAGACCCAGCCGTTGTAGCCCATCATGCCGACGACCGAGAAGAACTCCTTCCACCACTGCAGATCCTTGCCGCAGCCGACGGCGACGTAGTTCCAGCTGCGGTTTTCGCAATCGGTGACCGGCTTGGTTTCGAGTAGGCCGTTAGCATCACAGAGGCCGCGCTCGATACGGGCGTCCTTGCCGTGGATGTGGAAGATCGCGCCCTTGAGCGCCCGTGCCGAAGCGATCGGGTCGGCACCCATCACCATCAGATGCGACGGATCGAGGTTGATGCCGACGATCGGGTCGGTGGCATTGCGCAGGCGCCAGAGGGTTTCCGGGTTGTACACCAGCATGCAGGGGAATTCCTCGATCGCGATCTGCTCGACGCCATGCGCTTTGCAATGCTCGACGAACTTCTTCCACCAAGGAATGGCGACTTCGTTCCACTGGTATTCCAGCGCCGGAGCCATGTAGTCTGGCCACGAGATCGTTGAGGTAATCCAGTTCGGCGTTTTGTCGCCGGGTGCGCCGGCGGAACAGCCGGACATCATGACGATTTTCTTGACGCCAAGCTTGCCGGCCAGAACCACGGTGTCGTAGGTCGACTTCGTGTGCTTCTCGCCCATCTCGCCCGGGCAGAGCGGGTTGCCGGAGCAGTTGAGGGCGGCGATTTCCATGCCGCGCTTGTCCAACTCTGCCTTGAAGGCGGTCAGCTTGGCCGGGTCGGCGAGCAATGCGGCGGTCGGCACGTGTGGGCAGCCGCCCCAGCCGCCGGCGGTCATCTCGACGCCGGTGATGCCTTGGGATTTGACCTTGTCGAGCATTTCGGCAAAGGGAAGATTGCCGTATACGTCGGTGCAGATTGCAAGTTTCATGGTTGGTTTCTCCTTAGGGAAAAATTGAGAACAAGATTGCCGTCCAGGCATTCAAAGATACTGATCGTCTTGACGCGACGACCTGGCGCTGGTCATCGCGATAATCGCCGCATCAACTTCTGCACACGAGGCCGCGACCGAATCCGCGCCGCTGGCTGGCTCGGAAGAGCGTCGCAGCCAGTTCGGGCTGCCGTGCTTCTCTCCCGCCACGCGCGATGCGACCAGAAAGAATGCCTTGACGATGCCATGCGAAACGCGCGGCTTAAGATGCTGATCGCAGCCGCCGATCGCAGGATCAGCGGGGTCATGTCGTTATCGTCCCGCACAGGCCGAAGTCGTCGTACCAAGCGTTTGCGAACCAGCGCCTGCATCAGTTCGCGGGTGGCCAGCGGGACGCCGCAGGTGCAAGACACCGTTCTGCAACTTGTTTGACAGCCCATATGCGCCTCCCGGAAGCTCAAGCCCGCCGGTTACTTCCCGTACTTATCGAGGTAGCGCTGAATCTCCTTGCGCATGAAGTTCGATGACTCCTCAGCGCGGTCCTCCCAGGCGAAGACGCACGAGGAGAGCACGCCATCGAACTTAATCTCGCCGAGTGCCTTGAAGAACACGTCCCAGTCGATCTCGCCCTGGCCGATGTCGAGGTGTTGGTGCACGCGTACGTTCGATCCCGGCGGGTTGACGATGTAGCGCAGTTGCGACGAGGCCTTGT
>JAGNOM010000181.1 GCA_017990155.1 Propionivibrio sp.
GCCAAATGCGGTCACCGCGTCATGCTTGGTGACACCGATCGGCAGCAATCGGCTCGCGATTGGTTGCACCTTCGGCCTGCTGCGCTACCTGCCATCCGAGCTTGGGAAATTTCCGAAGATTCCCCGGCCCGGCCACCCAAAGGTACGTCGCATGTCGTCTTGGATACTCCCGCGGGCTTGCACGGTAAAGCCTTGGGGCGCGTGCTCAAGGCCGTTTCTCGCGTCATCGTGCCGGTTCAGCCTTCGCTGTTCGACATTTTGGCGACTCGGCAGTTTCTCGAAAAGCTGCTTGAAGAAAGAGACATTCGCAAGGGGAAAACCTACGTTGCCGTGGTCGGCATGCGTGTCGATGCGCGAACCCGCGCGGCCGGCAAACTCGAGCGTTTTCTTGAATCGTACGATTTGCCGATTCTGGCCTATTTGCGGGATACGCAACTCTACGTTCAGGTCGCGGCAAACGGCATGACGCTTTTTGATCTGCCGCCATCGCGTGCGGAGAAGGATGTCGCGCAATGGCAACCGATCGTCGATTGGGTGAACCGCGAATAGCAGAGACGCTCAGAGACGGACCAGGCACTGCATCTTGCTTTATGCGGCTGTTATCCGGCGGGGCAGCCGACACAAGTTTGGCCGCCACCGAGTGGTTACCGAGCGCATCAGCGATAGCTGAAGCGACTTTCATGTGAATACCGCTTTACACGGTGATGGTGGCCGTGGCGTCCCCCCCGTTCTGGCGTGAGGTAGTACACCGTTGGCGCGACCACACGCACGGGTTGCGCGTAATAGACCGGTTGTGGTGTGTAGTACACCGCTCTTGGGCCGGGGTGGTACACCGGTGCAGGAACGTAGTCAACCCGGGGGTGGGTGTTTTCGGAAGCAATGACGGCTCCTGCAGCGGCGCCTAGAGCGCCGCCGACGATGGCGCCGTTTCGTCCGCTGACGGATCCGCCGATGGCGGCGCCGGCGCCTCCGCCAAGCAATGCGCCCCAAACGGCGTCGGTCGCCAATGCCGCGCTTGACGCGAGGAGGCAAATTGAGAAGGTCAGGGTGCGAATTTTGTAGTTCATGGCTGCTCCTTTGGTTCTATTCGTTTGCTTACGATAGACCAAATAACGTCCTGTCAGTCGGCACGCTGACGCGTCTTACAAATTCTTACGAGTCACCCGCGGATGTCCGAAACAGAGCGCGGCGAAGCGCGGCACTTGAACGTTCGGTCCTTGGCGGCGAGTGCCTCGGGGTAAAATAGCGCGATGCTCGATTCCCGCTTTGTCCATCTCCGCCTGCACAGCGAATACTCCGTTACCGATGGGACGGTTCGTCTTGATGTGGGCAAGAACCACGATTGTCCTCCGGTGTTGCGTGCTGTTGAGTACGGCATGCCGGCACTGGCGCTGACCGACCTCTCCAACCTTTTCGGACTCGTGAAGTTCTATCAGGCGGCCCGTGCCAAGGGCGTCAAGCCCGTTTTCGGCTGTGATGTCTTTGTCAGCAACAAGATCGATCCGGACCGACCGTATCGAATGCTCCTGCTGTGTCGAAACCACAAAGGCTATCTGCAGCTGTGCGAGATCATCTCGCGCTCATACCTCGCCCCGCGTACGCGCGGCCGGGCTGAAATCACCCGCCAGATGCTGCGCGAAGTCGGTTGCGACGGGTTGATTGCCTTGTCCGGTGCGGGGCAAGGCGACGTGGCCGAGTCCCTGCAACTCGGGAACATCGAGCAGGCGGCCAATCGTGCCCGTGTATGGGAAGGCTTGTTCCCCGGTGCCTTTTACCTCGAATTGCAACGTGTTCATCCGCGCGGTCAGCCGCAGCAGGAGGCATTGATCGATGCGACGGTCGATCTCGCCGAGGAACTGGGTTTGCCATTGGTCGCTACGCACCCGATCCAGTTTCTCGAGCGCGACGACTTCAAGGCGCACGAGGCGCGCGTTTGTATCGCGGAAGGCTACATGCTCGGCGATCGGCGCCGGCCGCGTCTATACACCGAGGAGCAACATTTCAAGTCTCCGGACGAGATGGCCGAGTTGTTCTCGGACCTGCCGGAAGCGCTGGAAAATTCCGTAGAAATCGCCAGGCGCTGCAATCTGTCGATCACCCTGGGCAAGAACTACTTGCCGGACTTCCCGACGCCACCCGGGATGACGATCGACGAGTTCCTCTGCGCCGAGGCTGCGAGCGGCTTGGAGAAGCGCCTGATTCATCTGTACCCGGACGAAGCGGAGCGAATCGAGAAACGCCCGGCCTACGATGCGCGACTGAAGATCGAGACCGACACGATCGTACAGATGGGCTTCCCCGGTTACTTCCTGATCGTGGCGGACTTCATCAACTGGGCGAAGAACAACGGGGTTCCTGTCGGCCCGGGCCGCGGTTCGGGCGCTGGCTCCCTGGTCGCTTACTCGCTCGGTATTACCGATCTTGATCCGTTGCGTTACGCGCTGCTCTTTGAGCGCTTCCTGAATCCTGAGCGGGTGTCGATGCCCGACTTCGATATCGACTTCTGCCAGGACAACCGCTGGCGCGTGATCGAGTACGTGCGCGAGAAGTATGGCAAGGACGCAGTCTCGCAGATTGCCACCTTTGGCACGATGTCATCGAAGGCGGTGATCCGCGATGTCGGGCGAGTACTCGACCTGCCATACAACTTCTGCGATCAGCTCTCGAAGCTCATCCCGGTCGAGCAGAACAAGCCGTTGTCGCTGGCGAAAGCCATTGAGGCCGAACCGCAACTCAAGGCCAAGCTCGAAGCGGAAGAAGAAGTTCGTGACCTGTTCGATCTGGCCGGGCGTCTTGAGGACATGACGCGAAATGTCGGGATGCACGCCGGCGGTGTGCTCATCGCGCCGGGCAAGCTCACCGATTTCTGTCCGCTCTACTCGGCCGACGGCGGCGGTTCTGTCGTCTCCCAGTACGACAAGGACGACGTCGAGAAGGTCGGCTTGGTCAAGTTCGACTTCCTTGGCCTGCGCAACCTGACGATTATCCGACTCGCCGTAGACTATGTTGAGCGCCTGACCGGGCAACGACCCGACCTCGACGCGCTGACCTTCGACGATCCTGCGGCGTACAAGATTCTCAAGGATGCCAACACGACAGCGATCTTCCAGGTCGAATCGGAGGGCATGAAGAAGCTGCTCAAGAAGCTCGCGCCCGACCGCTTCGAGGACATCATCGCCGTACTCGCGCTGTATCGTCCCGGGCCGCTCGGCTCGGGCATGGTCGACGACTTCATCCTGCGCAAGAAGGGCCAGCAGAAGATCGACTACTTTCACCCTGACCTGACCGCGTGCCTGTCGCCGACCTACGGCGTGATCGTGTATCAGGAACAGGTGATGCAGATCTCGCAGATCATCGGCGGCTACACGCTCGGTGGCGCCGACATGCTGCGTCGGGCGATGGGCAAGAAGAAGGCCGACGAGATGGCAAAGCACCGGGCGACGATCGCCGAAGGCGCAGCCAAGAAGGGCTACGATCCGGCGCTCGCCGAGCAGCTCTTCGATCTGATGACCAAGTTTGCCGAGTACGGCTTCAACAAGTCGCACACGGCTGCCTACGCGGTGGTGACCTACCACACGGCCTGGCTCAAGGCGCATCATTGCTCCGCGTTCATCGCCGCGACGCTGTCGTCCGATATGGACAACACCGATACGGTGAAGATTTTCTACGACGATGCCATCGCCAACAAGCTGAAGGTGCTCGCCCCGGATGTGAATGCGTCGGAATACCGCTTTGCCCCGGTCGATCGCACGACCATTCGCTACGGCCTCGGCGCCGTCAAGGGAACCGGCGAACAAGCGGTCAACGCCATTCTCGCAGCGCGCCAGGAAGGTGGGCCGTTCAAGGATCTCTTTGATTTCTGCCTGCGCGTGGATAAACGCATGGTCAACCGCCGCACCATCGAAGCGCTTATTCGCGCTGGCGCGTTCGACGCGCTCGACGATCATCGCGCACGCCTGATTGCGTCGGTCGGCATCGCCATGGAGGCAGCGGAACAGGCCGAGCGTAACGCGATGCAGGTCAGTCTCTTCGATGTGTTTGACAGTACGACCCAAGCCGCGCACGGGCCGCAGTATTGTGAAGTGCCGCGATGGACCGAGCGTCAGAAACTGACCGAGGAGAAGATCGCGCTCGGTTTCTTCTTTTCCGGCCACCCGTTCTTTGAAGCCAAGGCCGAGGTCTCCCGCTTTGTTCGCCGTCCTCTGGCGTCGCTTGAGCCACGCAAGGAGCCGCAGCTGCTTGCCGGACTGGTCGTTGGCGTGCGCACCAAGATCACCTCGCGCGGCAAGATGGCGTTCGTACAACTGGATGACGGAACGAGCCTGCTCGAAGTCTCGGTGTTCAACGAGATCTTCGAAGCCGAACGGGAGAAGATCAAGGAAGACGAGGTGTTGATCGTCGAAGGCAAGGTGCAGAAGGACGATTTCGCGGGCGAAGGCAAAGTGCGAGTTATTGCCGAGCGCCTGTTGACGTTGGCCGACGCGCGCGGCCGCTTTGCCCGGCACTTGCGATTGTCACTCAATGGGAAGGCGAGCGGCGACAATGCCCGCGCTGCCGCGCAGCGCCTGCATTCGCTGCTGGCGCAGTACATGCCTGGAAACTGCCCCGTTCGTTTGTCCTATCGCAACGACGTGGCGGCGTGCGAACTGAACCTGGGCGACGCTAGCCGCGTTCGCCTTGAGGACGATTTGCTGCTCTCGCTCAGCGACTGGCTAAGCAGTGAGAACGTCCTCATCGAGTACAACTGAGAGGAGAGCCCCCGGCCACAGCCGGGGGGCGTCGCTTACAGTTCCTTAGCGTGAGCGGCCAAGTACTCGGCTACGCCAGCCGTCGAGGCCTTCATGCCAGCCTTGCCCTTGTTCCAGCCCGCAGGACAGACTTCGCCGTGCTGCTCTGTGAACTGCAATGCATCGACCATACGCAGCATTTCATCGACATTGCGACCGAGCGGCAGGTCATTGACGACCTGATGGCGAACGACGCCCTTCTGATCGATCAGGAAGGAGCCGCGGAAGGCGACGCCGGCCGCGCCGAACTCGACGTCATACGCGCGGCAGATCTCGTGCTTCACATCGGCGATCAACGGGTACTGAACCTGACCGATGCCGCCGTTGTTGACCGGGGTGTTCTTCCACGCGAGGTGGGTGAATTGCGAATCGATCGATACGCCGATGACCTCGACGCCGCGCTCCTTAAACTCGGCCAGGCGGTGGTCGAACGCGATCAGTTCGGATGGGCAGACAAACGTGAAGTCCAGCGGGTAAAAGAAGATGACCGTGTACTTGCCCTTGGTTTCTACGGACAGGGTGAAATCACGGATTTCATTGTTGCCCATGACAGCGCTTGCGGTGAAATCGGGAGCCTGCTTACCAACTAGAACAGCCATATTCTTCTCCTTGATGGGTAAAAGTCTGAAATCGGTCGCGATCCGCAGCGACCCGGCACACTACGTTTTGAAGCGAACCCTACTTGGTCAGTTTTCTACGCAGGCGGTTCCCGAAGCTTCAGAATGTTGGCCGTTGGCGAAAGCCGCCGGGCGAGTCCTCGAACTCGGCCGCGGAACCCGGCTCATCATTGCTAAGCACACGGATGACGCGTGCTGAACTCGGGCCGTGCCAGGCCCACACAGTGAGCGCATCGATGGCGTCCTGAGTGCCGTGGATCAAGGCTTCAACCGAGCCATCCTGACGATTGCGCACCCAGCCCTTGAGTCCGAGCGCCGTGGCTTCGGCGGTGAGCGCCCAGCGAAAACCGACGCCCTGTACGCGTCCTTCGATCAGCAGTCGGCGGGTCAGTTTCGGACCAGGCATCGACTTTCAGTTGTCATCGATCGCTGCAGCGGTTCGGCGCGGCGCGATGGCGGCAAGAATGCCCTGCATCAACTGCAGCGGCGTCGGCGGGCAGCCGGGAATCGAGACGTCGACGGGGATGACATTGGAGACGCGGCCGCAGGACGCGTAGCTCTCGCCAAAGATCCCGCCGGTGCAACCGCAGTCGCCGACGGCAACGACGATGCGCGGCTCGGGCGTGGCATCGTAGGCACGCTTGACGGCGGTCTCCATGTTCTTGGCGAC
>JAGNOM010000182.1 GCA_017990155.1 Propionivibrio sp.
CCACGGCAATCGCATTGGATAGCCAGACCGCCAAGCGCCGTTTCAACAGGAGCCCCAGCCCGGCCAGGACATAGAAGAATCCGGCGATGAAATTGAACCACAAGACGAACGGAACGGCATTGCCCACGGCCGCCCGTGCCGCCTCGTCGCCGAACAGCGCCGTACCGCCGGAGAAGATCGTCAACAGGCCAAAGACAAGACCGAAGGCGCCCGCCACCTTCAGCCCCCAGCCGCCTTGTGGAATCGTGTTCATGCCGTGCTCCCTTCCTGGTTTTCCAACTTACCATCGCGCAGATGGAA
Organism: Propionivibrio sp.; assembly: GCA_017990155.1. GTDB lineage: Bacteria > Pseudomonadota > Gammaproteobacteria > Burkholderiales > Rhodocyclaceae > Propionivibrio. The sequence continues at coordinate 301 of JAGNOM010000182.1, forward strand.
AAGCCGATCGAAACGGTCGTAGATCTTTTCGTCGTGGGTCACGGCCTGCCCACCCGTCAAGACGTCGCCGCTGTCGACCGACAGGTCGGCCAGCGCCACGCCGACCTCGAACCCGATCTTCGACACGATCCGCGCCTCAATCGTGCCGAGCCCTTAGACCCCTACCGCGACGTTCCGCTCGACCGTGGCAAGCGGAACGACAACCGACCGCTTGGTCAGATACGCATAGGCAGATGCGACAACTGCAACGATTACTACAGCCGCCGGCAAGGCCCGAATCTTTCCACGCATCATGACTGCTTCCTTTCTGTCGCCGATCGCGCAGACAATTCCATCTGCACGGGGCTCTGTGGTCATTTCTACATTAATACACGCTAAGGGCATTTTGCAGGTGACGGGAAACACATGATTTCCGCTCACCGTGATCGCGGGGCAAACTGGCCACGCAATAGGGCCATTTTTTGCGCGACAAACCCTGTCGGAATGTTAGGCTGTGCGGCAACACCTGATTTGAGGTTTGTCGCACATGTTGATCGGTTACATGCGGGTATCGAGTAGTGACGAGCGCCAGTCGGTTGCCTTGCAGCGCGATGCCCTGCTCGCGGCCGGGGTCGATGAGCGCCATCTCCATCAGGATCGCGCTTCCGGAGCGCGTGATGACCGGCCGGGTCTGAAGGCATGCCTCGGCGAATTGCGCGAAGGCGATGTCCTGGTCGTCTGGAAGATAGATCGGTTAGGCCGGTCACTCTCCCACTTGATCCGCATCGTCGAGGATTTGAAGGAACGTGGTGTCGCCTTCCGATCTCTCACGGAGGCGATCGACACCACGAATTCGCACGGCGCGTTTCTGTTCAACCTGTTCGGCTCGCTTGCAGAATACGAGAGAGTGCTGATCACCGAGCGGGTCAATGCCGGCCTGGCGGCGGCTCGCCGACGTGGCCGTAAGGGCGGGAGACCTCCAACGATCGATGCGGAAAAGGTCGAGCAGGTTCTAGCTGCTTTGGAAGCTGGCGCCAGCAAGGCGTCCGTGTGCCGGACGTTCAAGGTGGCGCGCTCGACCTTGATCGACACGTTGAAGCGGACTGGATGGACAGGCCCCGGCAAGACCGGCACGCCCGAAACCGTAGTTTGACGAGTGACCGTGGCTGATGGCGTTTCTCGATGAGCAATCGCGTGCCGTTTTATTCGAACCACCCGAAGCTTATGAAGATGCGCAAGCGCGCTATGCACTGACTTCCGAGGATATTGTCTTCGTCAAGGAACATCGCCGGTCGCATAATCGGCTTGGCTTTGCGATCCAACTCGCACTGGTGCGTGATCTGGGCCGTCTGCTGCGAATAGGCGAAGTTCCACCTCAGGCGGTTGTCTCTGTTGTCGCCGACCAGCTGGGCATCGACCCTGCAGTGTTCGAGTTCTACGCCCAGCGCGACGAAACGCGCCGGGAACACGCGCGCGAGATCGTCTCTGCACTGGAGCTTCAGCCTGTCCGGACGAGTGACTATCGCGAGTTGATAACGGCGGCGGCACGCGAGGCGGCGGCCACTGAACAAGGTGCGCCGATCGCCAAGGCCGTGATCGAAGCCTTGAAGGAACGAAAGTTGCTCGTTCCTATGCCGGAGCTGCTGATCCGTCTGGCACTGGCCGGCCGGGCGGCGGCGCGTCGACAAGCCTATCGCGAATTGATCCGGGATCTGGAGCAGCCTTCGATCGAGGCGCTTGATCAGCTCCTCGCTGAGCGGGCCGGCGATCGGAGCCACCTTGGCTGGATTGCGGAAGCACCTGAAGGGGCGAAGCTGAAGAACCTCAAAGGCTTGATCGCCCGCCTCGAGGTATTGCGCTCAGCCGCCATTCCCGACGACCGTCGCAAGACGATCCATGCCAATCGCTACGGCATCATCGCCAGGGATGCACGCATTCTGCATGCCCGGGAGATACGACGCCTGACATCCGAACGTCGCTACGCCACGCTGGCCGCCTTCGTCATCGAGAGACAGGCGTCGATCACCGACCTGACGATCGACATGTTCTGCAAAATGATTGGGAGCAACCGCCGCAAGGCCGAGATCAGCCGCACGGAACGCCGGCTAAAAGAGGCCGAGGTTCTTGATGGGGTGGCGCTTGAGCATCTCAAGCTCGGCGAGGCGCTTCTGGCCGCTCGTGCGAGCAAAACCGATCTTGCATCGGCGATCGCAGCCTCCCTCGGCTGGGACGGATTGGTCGCCAGCATGGCGGCAGCCAGATCTGTCGTCCACCCTGATCGCAGTAACGAATTCGACGAGCTCATCAAGCGGCACAAATCGTTGCGCAAGCTGGGCAGACTGATGTTCCGCACGTTCTCGTTCCGGTCGTTTCGTGCTGATGATCCGATCCTTGTAGCAGTGGACCATCTGCGCGCGCTCTATGGCGGCCGGAAATTGCCGGCGCAGGTGCCGCTCGCCTTTCTGACCCGCAAATGGCGACGCTGCGTGCGCCCGAACAGTGCCGATATCGACCTGCGCGCCTGGGAAGTGGCGGTCCTCGTTCACCTGCGAGAGCGTCTGAGGGCCGGTGACATCTGGGTCGAAGGCAGCCGGGCATGGCGCAGTTTCGAGGATTATCTTCTGCCTCGGCCGATCTTCGAGCTGATGCGCGCCGAGGGGCGGCTCGGGCTCGCACTCCCCGACAGCTTTGCCGAATGGCGAGCAGAACGGACCGCCACGCTCGATGCGAAGCTGAAAGAGCTGGCAAAGGCGGCGGCTGCCAATGCTATTCCGGATGCAGCGATTTCCGACAAGGGCCTGTCGATCTCGCCGATCCGCGAGGAGGAGCGCGACAGCATCGTCGCGCTCAGCCGCCGACTATATGTTCTGGTGCCACGGATCAGGATCACCAGCCTGCTTGCCGAGGTGCAAAGCTGGACCAAATTCCTCGACAGCTTCACGCATTATCGTACCGGTGAGACGGCAAACGACGAGGCAGCGCTGATGGCAGCGATCCTTGCCGACGCCACCAATGCCGGAGCCGAACGTATGGCGGAAAGCTCACGCGGCGTCACGATCCACCAGATGATGCTGATGGTGGACAGGCATATGCGATCGGAAACCTACGCCACGGCGACCGCCGTGCTGGTCGATGCGCAGCAGGCCCATCCCTTTGCCGCGATCTGGGGTGACGGCCATATCTCCTCCTCGGACGGACAGTTCTTTCCGGCTGGCGGGCGTGGCGAAGCCAGCCTCGACTACAATGCAAAATACGGCAAGCGACCGGGGGCGTCGATCTATGGCTTCCTGTCCAACCGTTTTGCTTCCTTCTTCTCCCGCATGATCCAGGCATCCGAGGGCGAAGCCCCCTACGTTCTCGACGGCCTCCTTCACAACGAAAGCTCCGTCGAAATCTATGAGCACGCAACCGATACCGCTGGCGCCACCGAAACGACGTTCTCCATGTTCCACGCCTTTGGCTACAGGCTCATTCCCCGTATCCGCAATCTCGGCAATCGCAGGCTCTTTGTCATTGATCGCGATCCGGCTTACGAACCGCTCGACGCGCTGATCGCTGGAACCGTCAACATGGATGTCGTCGAGCACCACTGGGATGAGGTCTTGCGGCTGAAGGCTTCGATCGCTGCAGGTTTGGTGCCGCCTTCCGTCATCCTCAAGAAGCTGGCAGCGTCGCCGCGACAAAACCGGCTGAACCAGGCCCTGCGCGAAATGGGCCGGATAGAACGCTCGATCTTCATCTGCGACTGGCTGCTCGATACGAAACTGCGCCGCAGATCGCATGCGATCCTCAACAAGGGTGAAAGCCGTCATGCTCTCGCACGCGCCATCTTCCTCCACCAGCTCGGCGAATTGCGCAACCGCGTCGCCGAAACCATGGCTTACCGCGCGTCCGGTCTTAACCTCGTCGTCAACGCCATCATCCTGTGGAACACTGTCTATCTCAGCCGTGCTGTCGATTATATCAGCAGTCAGGGTATTATCATTCCGGACGAGCTGCTCTCCCAGGTCGCACCACTACCATGGGCGCATATCGCGCTCACCGGCGACTACCTCTGGAACGAAATTGACCGACCCCTCGAACGCTTCAGGCCAATCCGGGCTAACCGCTTCAATCCAAACAACTTCAAATTCCCTTAGCGTGTATTAATGTAGAAATGCCCACGGAGCCCCTGCTCGGTCCTGACCACGCTGCATCCCGCCGCCTTCAAGGCAATCACCTGAGCGTCGAGGTTCTGGTCTATGGTCGAGGTTCGCGCATAGCCGATCATGTAGCGGGAAGTGTTCATTTTGGGTAGACCTTCAAAGTGATTTGCTCATTATCTCAGAACGAACCCAAAATATACAGAAATTCCCCCGCAATGATTGTTCACTCGGGCTGTGAGTTTGGGGTATACCCTAAATCTACGCGGGGAAGATCCTCAACAAGGCCTGTCAGTGATCCATCAAGGATCTGGCAGTTGACGTGGAAGCGGCCGTTCGTCTGCGCTGCAGCACGACTAGTGCGGTGATCAACCTGAAGGGCGGAAAGCGGACTGACCAGGGTGCGACATTGCATGCGCAGAAACCGCTCGATGCAGCCGTTCTTCACCTCTCCGGGGCGCGCCGTTGAGTACGGCTTGCCATTCGCACCTAGTTTGTGCCAGTGTTGGGATCGAGCTTACGGGCAGAATTGGTGCTACGTTTCGCGGCATATGACAACAACGGTAGGCACGCTGCTTCCCATGTGAAAATCTTTGCGGACTTTCCGTTCATCTGGAATATTCGCTACACATCGCAAAAGAGTGCCCGTAAGCTCAAACTAGACAAGAACAAGAATGTCGAAACTTGAACGGCTCAAAAAGACAAAAAACCTCTCCGATCTTGCAAAGCTCCTTGGCTTTACGCCGAAAGGTCTGTCGTATATCATCCACCAGATTCCGGATGCGAAAAAGTACAGGGTTTTTGATATCCCGAAAAAGACGGGTGGAACCAGAACGATTAAGGCCCCGGTCGACCAGCTTTCTCTGTTGCAGTCACGCCTCGCTGAACTTCTGACCGAGTGTGTCGAAGAGCTAGTCAAGGACAATCCCCGATACTGGGCCGCCAGCCATGGCTTTCGAAAGAGCCGGACGATTGTCTCAAACGCAAATGCGCACCGGAAAAGGCGCTATATTTGCACCTAATTCCATGCGCACTGGGAAGCCAGCCATGAACATCACCAAGGACATCAGCCCGCTGACGGAGTTCAAGCGGGATTCGGCGCGTCTGATCGCGCAGATAAAGGAGACCGGTCGGCCGCAGATCCTGACCGTGAACGGCAAGCCCTCCGTCGTCGTGATGGATGCCGCCGCGTGGCAGGAGATGCAGGATCAGCTCGACTATGCCGAGACCGTCGCCGGGATCCGCAAGGGCTTGACGCAGGCCCGTGCCGGGGAAGGCACCGAGGCGGGCGCGTTCTTCGACGGCCTCGCCCAAACGAAATGACCACTCCCTTGCCCGTGTTCATTACGCCGAATGCGGCGGATGATCTGACAGCGTCATGGACCTACCTGCGCGATCACAACCCGAGAGCCGCAGACGAATGGCTCACGGGCATTCGAGAAACCATCCTTGGGCTTGGGTCCATGCCCGACGCACACCCGATTGCTCCTGAGTCGCAGAATTTTGACCTGCCGATCCGCCGTGCGCTTTACGGCAAGGCAACCCGCTGGCGCATCTACTACGCCGTTATCGACGAGGCGGTGCAGATTTTGCATGTTCGCCATGGCAGCCGGAGCTATTGGCAACCCTGACC
>JAGNOM010000014.1 GCA_017990155.1 Propionivibrio sp.
AACCTCAAGACCGGCGAAGGTCTGGAGAAGATCATCGCCTTTGTTCTTGAGCGCGGAATGCTGACATAACGGCGCTAAAGCGTATGCTTCTTGACCCAGTCGACGTACTTGTCCATCCAGCTCTGCAAAAATTGCTTGCTGCCGGCGCCAATGTTGCCGCCTTCGTCAAACAATCCGTCCTTGGCCTGAAGAAAGACTTCGGGTTGGCCGAGCGTCGGCATATCGAGGTGCGCAAGAATGTTGCGCAGGTGCTGCTGCGCCATGGCCGTGCCGGTGGCACCCGGCGAAACGCCAATCACAGCGGCCGGCTTGCCGGCCCAGGCGCTCTTTCCATAAGGGCGCGAAGCGATGTCGATGGCGTTCTTGAGCGCGCCGGGGATCGAACGGTTGTATTCGGGCGTCACAAACAGCACGCCGTCGGCTGCGGAAAGTTCGCTCTTGAAGTGCTTTACGGTCTCCGTGGGATTTGCCTCGTCGTCCTGGTTGTAAAGCGGCAAATCACCAATGCTCAACTGCTTGAAACCGAAGTCGGACGGTGCGAGTTTCACAATCGCGGTGGCCAACTTGCGGTTTAGAGACTCCTCGCGAAGGCTTCCGACAACGATAGCAACCTGATACTGGATCATGGAGAGCTCCTTCTGGAATAGGTCAAGTCCGCGGCGCTCCGCAGACGTGCATCAAGGAAGCGTTCGGACTCACGATTCAATACCCGGGTTCCGTTGGGTGTCGTATATTTCAGGTGTGTGACGGTGTTTGTTTCTCGCAGCCGGCACTAACGCGCTTGGTTGTGGCAAACCAGAATCTATACTGGCTTCAGGGGGATGTCTCAAATGTCGAGGCACATCACAACGGACCAATCGGGGCAACAAACCGGCGTCACTGGATCACTTCCGGGGCTGGCGGCGGAAATCCTGCGCCTGATTCCGGTTGCCCTCCTTCTCGGCACGGTGTTGATCGCCGTGCCGTCAATCGTGGCCCGGTTCAATCTGTGGCCGGTCGTTGTGGGGATGAAACACCTCGGCGCACTCGACACCTTGGCGCTCGGCCTGCTTTTTTCGCACTGGGTATTTCTGCTTGCTGCCGCAATCGGCGCCTTCATGGTAGCTCATGTGCGCAGCCTGGAGCGCCGTGCCGAGGCTCAGTATGCCGATGGCGTCGGAAAACCAACTGACGAACCGTAACAGCCCGAACGACAACCGCCTCGAAAACGGCTCAAAACCCGTTCCGCGGACGGCGGTACTTGGCAACGCGATCCATCTCGAACATTTCGTTGATCGAGAGGCAGCGCGCGAGCAGCAATATCAAGAAGAGATACGCTGCAAGTGCGAGCGTGTAGAGCATCAACGGGTTGGTCATAAGTCAGCCCTTCAGTCGAATCAGTGATAAAGAAAAGCTGAAACACTGAGAAGCATACAATGGGCCAAACAGCTAACACATTGTTATTTAAAAAAACTTATCGATTAGCCATTCTCAAAGAGTGGTTGTGTGTAAGGTAATTCGACCGAGCATCAGGCGGTTGACCGACCGCCGGACAAGAAGTTGGTCAGCCGAACTTCAACTTCATTCCGAGCACCGCGCTCGCCAGTACCAGGGTGATGGCGTTGGAGATGATCATCGGCCAAGAGACGATAAAGATGCCGTAGACAAGCCAGAGCGCAACGCCGATCGTCAGGATGAAATACATGCCGAGCGAAACATCCTTCGCCGATTGTGTCTTCCAGACTTTAACGACCTGCGGCAAGAACGCTACGGTTGTAAGCATTGCGGCTACAAAGCCGATGACGGTGGTGCTCGTGGTCATGATGCATCCGTTGTCGGAAAGCACTGCGGTAAAAAAAGTCCTGCTCCAAGTCGGAGCAGGATCAAAAATCCCATCATTGCGACGGGTTAGGAGGGTCAAACTGTTGCCAGCGGGGGACTGGAGCAACGAAGTCATTCTCTGGGTTTGACGCAGGAAGGTCTGTTGCCCGATTTGGCCGTTTGCGTAACAGTCTGTAAGCCAACGCATCCCGCTAACATTCCGCCTTTCCGGCGCATTTTGTAACTCACTGTAACGCGCTTTTCCTGTGCAACCGTGCGATACAAATCTGCCGAGGCGCGCAACACGCGGATTACATGTCCGGGCTTAAATGCCAATCAAGGACAGATGAAAAGCATCTATCCCGGTACAGATCAATCACCTTCCGAGGAGAACTTCCATGAAATCGACAATCACCTTCAGGAGCATCGCGTTGATCGCGCTCGTTGGTGCCGCTCTCGCGGCGCCGGTTCTTGCGCAACCCGGCCCCGGAATGGGTGGCGGCTGGGGTGGCGGTCCGTGCATGCAGGGCGGCGGCATGAGAAACGGTGCGGGTATGGGTCCGGGCGCAAGAGCTGCGTGGGGAAACAGGGGCGGACGCGGAATGATGGCCAATCAAGACAACGTGCGCGGTTGGACCTTGCTGACGCCGGAAGAACAGACGTCCTTCCAGAACCAGATGCGCAAGGTCGAGACTTACGACGAGTGTGTCCAGGTGCAGACCGAACATCGCGGCATGGTCGAGGTACGCGCCAAGGAGAAAGGCGTCAACCTGATGGTTCCGCGGCAGAATTTCTGCGACAACCTGAAAGCACGCGGTGCTATCAAATAAGGCCGAGGCGGCCGCCGAAACTGGCCGGTGAAATAGTTGGAAACAGTCTGTCGTCGCTGAGAAATCATTTGCAATGAGCGTGCGAGCAAAATGCCGAGTGCATCTTCACCATTCGTTAATCCATCGAGAACAACCATGAAACGAATCGCACTCCCTCTGACGATCCTGATCGCCTTGTTGTGGGCGGCGCTGCAACCCGTCGAAATCCTGACGTTTTCTGCTCCGTTCATGCAAATGCGCAAGGCGCTGACCTTATTGACCGGCACACTGGCGTTGGGCTGGATGGGATTCTGCATGTTGCTGGCGCTTCGCCCGGCCTGGCTGGAACGCAGTCTCGGGGGACTGGACAAGCTCTATCACGTCCACAAATGGGCCGGGATCAGCGCGGTTCTTCTGGTCGTGACGCACTGGCTGCTGATTCTCTCGCCGCGAACGCTGGTCGCCTGGGGCTGGATTGAGGGCGGCGGCCGTGGCCGTCACGGCGGCGGTGGTGGTGGGTCGTTGATCGGGCTGGCCAAGGAAATGGGCGAGTGGTCGGCGTGGATCATGATCGTTCTTGGCATCGTCGCCCTCCTCCGCTTCGTGCCCTACGGATGGTTCCGCAAGCTGCACAAGGGATTCCCGGTAGCCTTTCTGATTGGTGCGTTTCACAGCGTTGTCATGCTGCAGAAGGAGAGCGTTGCGACGACGCCGTTCGGCCTGACCCTGATCGCAATTTCACTGATCGGCGGCGCCATTGCCGTCATCTCGCTTGCCGGGCTGATCGGGCGCGGCAAGCAGCATCGCGGCGTGGTCACGAGTGCCGCAACGACCGAGTCAGGCGTCCTCGATCTCAAGGTCAACCCCGGCCACAACTGGCCAGGCCACGAAGCCGGCCAGTTTGCCTTGCTGACCCTTGATCGCAGCGAGGGACCGCATCCGTTTACCATCGTTTCCGACTGGAAACCGGGCAAGCCGCTGCGCTTTGCCATCAAACCGCTCGGCGATTACACGCGCAGCCTCGCCGGACGCATCAACGTGGGCGACAGTGTGATTATCGAGGGTCCGTATGGCCGATTCGACTTTGGTGACGTCTCCGAAGACCAGGTCTGGGTTGCCGGCGGCGTCGGTGTCGCGCCCTTCCTCGCGCGGCTGGAGATGTTGGCGAACTCCCCGGCGACGAGTCTGGCGAAAGGCAAAGTCCATTTCTTCTACTGCGTCAGGAATGCCCGCGATGCATCGTTCCCCGAGGGACTCAAAGCCCTGTGTCAAAAAGCCGGCGTCGAACTGCATCTGTGGGTCGACGAACGCTACGGGCAAATCCAGCCCGGCGAGATCGGGCAATTTGTGGCTAAAGCCCGCAACGTCTGGTTCTGCGGCCCATCGCGCTGGGCGACGAGCCTGCAGTCCTACTTCCAGAAAAACTGCGATTTGCCGCCGGAGCGATTCCATCGCGAGATCTTCGAATTCCGTTGAGCGGCGGAATATCAAGCCAGTGATACGGCCCGGCGATTACGCGGTGGGCTGCGCGAGGTAGTAGCAGACTTTCGCGTGCTTGACGAACTCCAGCCAGCTTGACTCCAGCCGGGGCAACAGCTCGACGGCGCGAACGGGGTTATCGTCCTTTCCCGCCTGTTCGATTTCGCAGGCCGCCGCGTTGATCCCGGAAGCACAGAGGTTTGCCGCGGCGCCCTTGATGTAATGCGCCGCCGAGCGGATCTGCGAACCGTCGCCGCTGGCCACGGCGTCCTTCAAGCGCTCGATATCGCCCGGCATATTCTCGACGAACATTTGCAGCAGCATCGCCGCCAGCGCTTCGTCGCCCATCATGAGCTTGATGAAGTCGTCGGCAGCGAACGCCGCGTCGGCATTGGAATCGTCACGCTGGTTGGGCGGCTCATGCTCGGCTGCCTGTTCCAGCCAGCGATCCAGCGTCGCCGTCAGTTGCTTGATTTCAATCGGCTTCGTCAGGTAGTCGTCCATCCCGGCGGCCAGGCACTTCTCGCGATCGCCACTCAGCGCGTGCGCCGTCATGGCCACGATGGTCGTCTTGATGCCCAATTCACGCAGGCGACGGGTGGCATCGTAGCCATCCATTTTGGGCATCTGGCAGTCCATCAGGATGAGGTCGTATTTGTCTCCGGCCGCTTGTTGCGTCACTTTCTCGATCGCTTCGAGTCCGTCGCGCGCCTTGTCGATGCGGCCGTACCCGAGCTTTCCAAGAACGCCTTGCATGACCATCATGTTGATCGCGTTGTCCTCTACGACGAGCAGCCGGACCGTCCGTTTTTTCGTTTCGGCGAGCGAATGGCCGGTCACGATCGTTCGGGCGCTTTCGGTCGAGCGGCCGAGCACCTTCAGCAGGCAATCGCGCAAAACCGAACGCCTGACCGGCTTGTGCAGGTAGGCGGCGAAACCCGCCTGTTCGAAGCGGCTGGCGTCGCCACGGAATCCCGCCGAAACGCACATCACCAGCGCCATGCCGGAGTTCGCCGGATTTCCGAGGATACGCCGACCGAGCATTTCACCGTCGCGCGCCTCGTTTCCGTCCGCGTGCGGCATCACCAGATCGATGAAGACGCAGCGGAACGGCGTTTTCCCTGCGCGTGCCACATCGATTTTCTCCATGGCGCCGTCGGCGGTTGACGCGTCCTCGACATCGAAGCCCCAGCCTGAAAGCAGCGAAGACATGTTCAATCGCGACGCATCGTTGTCGTCGACGACCAGCAGCCGTGTTCCCTTGATGTCGCGCAAGCTCTCCTCTTCCGGAGCATCACTTTCCCCGCCGACAACCTTCTCCAGCAGCACGCTCAGCGTGAACACCGTGCCCTGCCCCACCTCGCTGGTGACGCCGATTTCACCTTCCATCAGTTCAACGAGTTGCTTGCTGATCGCCAGTCCGAGGCCGGTGCCGCCGTACTTGCGCGTAGTCGATGAATCCGCCTGCTCGAAGGGTACGAAGACGCGATCGAGCTTGTCGCTGGCAATACCGATTCCCGTATCGACGACCTGGAACTGCAGGACAATCCGCGCGCCGCGATCCGGCAGCCGGGCGACGCGCAGCGTGATCGTTCCGGCCTCGGTGAACTTGAGCGCGTTGCCGATCAGGTTGGTCAATATCTGCCGAATCCGGCCGGGGTCGCCGCGCAAGCGCATCGGCACGCGCGGATCGAGGTGCCAGGCAAATTCGAGATCCTTCTCGGCCGCGCGCAGGCTGTTGAGGTCGGCGATATCCTCAAGCAACGTCAAAAGATTGAAATCGATCGCTTCGATCGTCAGCTTGTTGGCCTCGATCTTCGAGAAATCGAGAATGTCGTTGATGATCGACAGCAGCGATTCGGAACTTGACCGGATGATATCGAGATAGCGCTTCTGTTCGCTGCTCAAGGCCGTGTCGAGCATCAGGGCCGTCATGCCCATGACGCCATTCATCGGCGTTCGGATTTCGTGCGACATCATCGCCAGAAAAGCCGCCTTGGCCTGATTGGCCGCCTCGGCCCGTTCGCGCGCGGCGATGAGGTCGTTCTCGATGCGAATGCGCTCGGTGATGTCGTTGAATCCGAATACGCGCCCGATGATGCGCTCTTCCAGGTACTGCGGCAGCGACTTGCACTGGAAGACCCGGCCGTCCTTGAGATGCAGGATGTCCTCGGTTTCCTTGTCCTCGACGATTTCATGCAGCCGGCGACGGATGCTTTCCTGATCAATGACGCTCGCCAGGACGAACTCGACAATTGCCGCGTCATCCTGCTGCAGCAGGAGATCTTCCGGAACCAGCCACATCGCGCTGAACAGGCGGTTCATGCTCGCGATTCGCCCCTGCCAGTCGATGACCAGGATGCCGTTACCCGTCGATTCGAGCGTTGCGCGCAGCTGCGAGGTGGTCCGCGCCAGATCGTCCTCGATCCGATGCTCTTCCTGAAACTCCTTGGCCTGAACGAGCGCCCAGCAGCGGCCGTCGCGTTCGACCATCCGGATCGACTTGCTGGCGGCGCGCATCGACCCGTTGGCGCAGAGATACAAACCTTCCTGGGACTCGATGTTCGAGTACTGGCCACCGCGCACCTCTTCCCAGTAGAAGACATCCTGCAACGCACTTTCCACGTCGAGGATCGTCTTGGCGAGCAATTCCTCTTCGGAATAGCCGAGGTTCTGCTGCGCGGTGCGATTGACCATCACGATCTGCAGGCTCTCCGGATCAACGAGCAGAATCATCTGCTCGCTGTTGTCCAGGACCAGGCGCTCAAGGCTGCTCATGACTTCACGGCCTCCTTGCTCGACGCGCTGGAATCGAAGTAGTAGCTCACCTGTTTGCGCGGGCTGAGATAGTTGTAGATATCTCGTGGCAACTGCGATGGCCGGATCGCCTTGGCGATATTGACGTCGGACTCGACGTCCATGTCGACCAGAATGGCTTCCTCTTTCGGGATGTCGGCGTCGTAGATTACAACCATCGGCTTCATCGGCTTGGCCGTATTGATGGTCGCCACCATCCCGATCAACCCGTTGGAAAGCTGAACGATCGTACCCGGAGGATAAACGCCGAGACAGCGGACGAAAATCTGCAGCAGTTTCGGATCGAACCTGGTTCGCAGCTTGGCGAACATGTTGGCCAGCGCCTCGTGCGGCGTCAGCGCGTTCAGGATGTTCTGCGGATTGCACAGTTCATCGTAGTAATTGGCGATCGCGACAATGCGCGCCAAGAGGTTGATTGCTTCACCTTTCAGCTTCCTTGGATAGCCGCTGCCATCAGCCATCTCGTGATGCTCGCGGATGACGGCGATCGTTGCTGCTGGAAGCTTCAGCTTCTGCGCAATTTCGACCCCGTACTCGCAATGCATTTCGTAGTACTTGCGCTCGGCTTGGGTCAGCGGGTCCATTTTCATCAGGATCTTGTTGGGTATTTCACGCCGTCCGATGTCATGGAAGAGCGCCCCCATCCCCAGCGGCTGAACGGCCTCCGGCGGCAATTTGATGTCGCGCGCCATCATCAGCGAGAGCATGGTCACGTTCAGCGAATGGAAGTACAACTCCTCGCCGCCGATGGTGTCGCCCATCACATGAATCGCCAGTTCAGGCGCGGTCAGGATTGAATCGGCAATCTGGCCGACCAGGCGATGCGCCTGCTCGACGGTTTTTTCAGGACTCGTCAGCAGATCCTTTTCCACGTTGTGAATCGTCTTGGCCGTGTCGACAAAGGCGTGTTCGATCCGTGCGGACGCCTCTCGCTGCTGTTTGATTTTCTCAATCAATGCTCGTTTCGCCGCGAGCGCCGGATGCTCCTTCAATACCGGCGCTTCCTCGGGCTTCGCCACGGGTTGCTCCGTCTCCTTGGGCAAGGGCTTGAGGTCGCTCCGCGCCGGATCGATTCGAACCTTCTTGAGCCCGAGACCGCGAATGATATCGATCTGCTCCTCATCCTTGATCTTGAAATTGTTGAAGGCAAACGGATGCTCGAACCACTTCAAGTCGAGGTGAACATAGAGGCCGACCTGGAGCTGATCCATGGTGACAAATAGTTGATCCAGTTTCTGCATCGCGGAAACGCACTCCTGCTCGACATTGGCAACGGCCTCATCGTAGGTGTTTTCGCCCGTTGACGCCAACCGCGGGACGATTTTGACCGAGCTTGTTATACTGTACAAATGAACAGTCGACGACGCATCGCACACCTCGACATGGATGCATTCTTTGCCTCCGTTGAATTGCTTCGCTATCCGGAACTACGCGGACAGCCGGTGGTGGTCGGCGGACGACGGATTCATGCGCCCGAAGAGCATGCTGGCGGTATGCGAACGTTCTCCCGCTTGCGCGACTACGCCGGGCGCGGCGTGATCACGACGTCGACCTACGAAGCACGCGCGCTGGGCGTGTTCTCCGGAATGGGCTTGATGAAATCCGCGCTGCTCGCACCGGACGCAATCCTGTTGCCGGCCAACTTCGACGCCTACCGCCACTACTCGCAACAATTCAAGGCTGCCGTGGCGGCCATTGCCCCGAAAATCGAGGATCGCGGCATCGACGAGATCTACCTCGACCTCAGCGAACATGCCGAGGACTCACACGCGCTGGCGAGCCGCATCCAGAAGGCGGTTTTCGATGCAACCGGCTTGACCTGTTCAATCGGCGTTTCGCCGAACAAGCTGCTATCGAAGATCGGCTCGGACCTGAAAAAGCCGAACGGAATCACCATCCTTCGCCCGGAAGACGTTCCGGCGCGAATCTGGCCGCTGGCCGTGAAGAAGATCAACGGCATCGGGCCGAAAGCAACGGAAAGGCTGGGGAAGCTCGGTATCCAGACGATTGGCGAACTGGCGGATACGCCCTTGGAACGGCTCGTAACCCATTTTGGCCATTCGACCGGGCACTGGATGCATCGCGTTGCGCAGGGCATCGACGAGCGGCCGATCGTCGTTGAGTCGGAGCCGAAATCGATCAGCCGCGAAAGCACCTTCGAGCGCGATTTGCATGCGCGGCACGACAAGTCCGAACTCGGCGGCATCTTCACAGCGCTCTGCATGCGTGTCGCCGACGATCTCCAGCGGAAAGGCTACGCCTGCAGAACGATCGGCATCAAGCTGCGTTACGCCGATTTCCGCTCGGTCACGCGCGACGTAACCTTGGCGTACGGCGTCAGTGATGGCGCAAGGATTCGGCTGGCCGCGGGCGAATGTCTCAAACGTGTTCCACTCGTCCAGAAAATACGACTGCTCGGCGTCCGCGCCAGCGGTTTGATTCCGCTCGGCGAATTCGAAAACGAGTCCAGCCCCCTCCAAGCCGAACTTCCCTTTTAGTCGGCCAGGTACTCGCCGTCGACAAACAGGACCACGCGACCCACCGGTAGCGGCGTCCATGTCTCATTGTCGGTCAGCGGTTCGGTGACGATCAGCGCAACGCGGTCGTTCGGCGTCGTGACTTCGCTGAAGTCCACAACCACGTCCTGATCGCTCAGGTGCGCGACGGAGAATGGCGATTTCCGGATGATGTAGTGAAGCTCGGACGTCCGGTGCGCGAACAGGCAGTCGCCATTTGACAAAAGAAAGTTGAATGGCCCGTGTTTGCGCACCTCGCTTGCGAATTCATCAAGAAGCGCGCGCAAGGCGCGGCGATCGGGCGCACCGTGCGGAAAGCGTGAGCGCAGCGTCTGCAAGAGGTGGCAGAAAGCCCGTTCGCTATCGGTTTGGCCAACCGGCAGGAAGCTTCCGTCGAGGTCCGGCGCATAGTCGGCCAGGTTCCCGTTGTGCGCGAAAATCCAGTAGCGTCCCCAGAGTTCGCGCATGAACGGGTGCGTGTTCTCAAGCCCCGTCGCGCCCTGCGTCGCCTTGCGGATGTGCGCGATGACATTGAGCGAGCGAATTGGAAAACGCCGCACCAGCTCGGCGATCGGCGACTCGCAGGACGGTTCTGGGTCGAGGAAGACGCGCACGCCCTTCCCTTCAAAGAACGCGATTCCCCACCCATCCCGATGGACATCCGTCGCCCCTCCCCGCGCCTGGAATCCAGTGAAGGAGAAACAGATGTCGGTGGGCACGTTGCAGTTCATTCCGAGCAGCTGGCACATAGGTTCTCGTCCGCAATCAATATTGAAGAGCCGCCATTATCGAACGCCGTGATCAATTGCTGTACCGGTCAATGATCGCACTGCCGCTGATCTGCTGGCGCCGATGACGAAGCCTAATATACTAAACAGAGAGGTGCGATCGCTCGGACGAAGGATCATTGA
This sequence comes from Propionivibrio sp., assembly GCA_017990155.1. Lineage (GTDB taxonomy): Bacteria > Pseudomonadota > Gammaproteobacteria > Burkholderiales > Rhodocyclaceae > Propionivibrio. Next base: position 10,333 of record JAGNOM010000014.1, read on the forward strand.
ATCGCCATCCGCGATGTCGCGCCAACCGCATCGAGTCATAAGCCGGAGGAGCGCAGCCAATGGAAGTCGCCATGAAATCAAACGCCCGTCCGAATATTCTGATCGTCGATGATTCGCTGGGGAATATTGAACTCCTCGGCAATATTCTGGGGGCCGACTACGGAGTCAGCTTCGCTTCCAGCGGACAGGAAGGACTCGATCTTGCAAGCCGTTACCCACTGGACCTGATTCTTCTCGACGTGGTGATGCCCGGTATCGACGGCTTCGAAGTCTGCCGACAACTGAAGTCCGACTCGAAGACGCGCGATATTCCGGTCGTCTTCCTCACCAGCCTGGAAAGCGCTGTGGATGAAGAATTCGGCCTTCGCCTGGGGGCGGAAGACTTCATCCACAAACCGGTATCGCCGCCCGTCGTTCTGGCGCGGGTCCGCAACCATCTCCAGTTCGCCAACGCCAAACGCGAGCTTCGCCGTCACAACGAACATCTGGAACAGCTCGTCGCCGAGCGTACGAAGGAACTCGCCCAGCGCAATCGCCAGCTTCTCGCAGCGCAGACCGCGACCGTGACCGCCTTCTGCGCACTCGCGGAAGCACGCGACAACGAAACAGGAAATCACATCCGGCGGACGCAAAACTACGTCCGCCTACTGGCCGAGGAACTACGCTCTCATCCGCGCTTCCATCAGAGTCTAGACGACGAAACCATCGAGCTGCTGTTCAAATCGGCGCCCTTGCACGACGTCGGAAAAGTCGCCATTCCCGACGCGATTCTGCTCAAGCCGGGCAAGTTGACGCCTGAGGAATGGGTCATCATGAAGCAGCATTGCGTCGCCGGCCGCAATGCGATCATCACCTCCGCGCAGGAACTCGGCGAAGGCGACGGCACCTTCCTCGGTCATGCCGCCCAGATTGCCTACTGTCACCACGAACGTTGGAATGGCACGGGCTATCCGAGGGGATTATCCGGAGATGACATCCCGCTCGGCGCCCGGCTGATGGCGGTGGCAGACGTCTACGACGCATTGATATCCAGGCGCATCTACAAGGACGCGTTTTCTCACGATCAATCAATTCGAATGATGGCCGCCGAGCGCGGAGCGCATTTCGACCCGGACATCCTCGACGCCATGTTGTCACTGTCCGACGAGTTCGACGGCATCGCGAGCCGCTACCGCGACACGTCGGAGCAGATCGGTGCGCTCAACGCGCGGCAAACCCTGCAACGCGCCACGGAAACGCTGAAACGTACGGACACGTCAGCGGAATTTCGCTATTGATTCATAGCGGTCAAGAAGAAGGCCATCCGCTGCATACAAACCGCAGTTGATGGCCTTCTATTGCTTTATGCCGATGGTGCCCGGAACCGGAATCGAACCGGTACGACCGTAAGGTCGAGAGATTTTAAGTCTCTTGTGTCTACCTATTTCACCATCCGGGCTGAGGGTGGCGATTATACCTTCGTGGTCAGGAAAGGAAAAAAGGGAAAGTGCAAAAAGCACTTTCCCTTTTTTTATTTGGAGCGGGAGAAGAGTCTCGAACTCTCGACCTATACCTTGGCAAGGTATCGCTCTACCAACTGAGCTACTCCCGCGAGAAACTGGAGGCGCGAGCCGGAGTCGAACCGACCTACACGGATTTGCAATCCGGTGCATAACCGCTTTGCTATCGCGCCGCGCCTACCTCACGATAGGTACTGCATGAACTACAAAGGAGCCAAAAGCTCCTTGAAAAAACTGGAGCGGGAGAAGAGTCTCGAACTCTCGACCTATACCTTGGCAAGGTATCGCTCTACCAACTGAGCTACTCCCGCGTGAAGCGAGTGCGCATTATAAAGACTTGGCGCGACCTGTCAACGCAAAATCCGGAATTGCTCGCTATTTACTTCTTTTTGTCCTGTTGCGCGAGGTGCGGCCATGCCATGCGCATGTAGTAGCCCATCGACCACAACGTCAGAACCGATGCGACGTAGATCAGCCATGTTCCGATCGTTTGCACGTCAAATCCATAGACCGGGTTGTGGAACAGCAGCAGCGGTATCGACACCATTTGTGCCGCCGTCTTGACCTTGCCGACCATCGAAACAGCGACGCTCCGGTGGGCGCCAATCTGCGCCATCCATTCACGTAACGCAGAAATGGTGATTTCGCGGCCGATGATGATGGCGGCGAAGATCGCATCGAGGCGACCCAGCTGGACGAGCATGATCAACGCCGCAGCAACAACCAGTTTGTCCGCTACCGGGTCAAGGAAGGCACCGAAGGCGGACGTCTCGTTCCAGCGCCGCGCCAGGTAGCCATCCAGCCAATCGGTGACGCTGGCAACGACGAAGACAAGCATCGCCGCGAGGTCCCGGCCGACGCCAAGCATCCAGGAGTCCGGGACGTAGTAGATGGCGATCATCAGCGGGATCATGACGATCCGCAGCCAGGTCAATAGAATCGGTATGTTGAAGGGCATCAATGTAGCGCCGAATAAATTGTCTCTGCCAACTCCCGGCTGATTCCGGGAACGGCTGTCAGTTGATCAACGCCTGCATTGGTTATTCCCTGCAAGCCACCGAAATGTGAAATCAGTGCTTTGCGCCGCTTTGGACCGATGCCCGCAATCTCTTCCAGACGGGAAACACGCCGCGTTTTGCTGCGTTGCGCGCGATGCCCCGAAACGGCAAAACGGTGCGCCTCGTCGCGAATTTCCTGGATCAGATGGAGCGCCGGATGTTCCGCCGGCAATTGTACCGGTTCGCGACCGTCGGCGAAAATCAGTACCTCGAGTCCGGGCTTTCTGGCTTCGCCCTTGGCCACGCCGAGCATGGGCAGATGAGAGAGTCCAAGCTCCTCAAGCGCGGAGGCGGCCATGCCGACCTGCCCTTTGCCGCCATCGATCAGGATCAGGCTCGGCGCGACACTTTCGCCACTGGCCACTTTCTCGTAACGCCGCAGCACCGCCTGGCGGATCGCTGCATAGTCGTCACCGGGCTGGATGTCCTTGATGTTGAATCTACGGTACTCCGACTTCTGCATGCCGTTTCCCTGATAGACGACACAGGAGGCGACTGCTGATTCGCCTTGGGTGTGACTGATGTCGAAACACTCGATCCGCGCTTCTCCCGTTTCATCGTTCTCCAGGCCAATCGCCTCGCGCAATGCGTCGAGGCGTACCGATTGCCGCGAAAGCGTCGCGCGCCTTGCCAGAATCGCGAGTTTCGCATTCTGCTCGGCCATTTCGACCCAGACCTTCTGCATGGTCAGTCGCGGCTCAACGATCGGCACCGGACGACCAGCCAGTTCGGAAAGCGTGCTGCCGACCTCGGTGTCGTTCAGATTCTGATTGAGATAAATGCGCATCGGGATTGGATGCGAGAGGTAATGCTGATACAGGAAGGCAGCGAGGACCTCGAGCGGTGAACTTCCGCCGGCGTTGGTCGGGAACTGCGGTTTGTCGCCAAGATGGCGTCCGCCGCGAACCATCGCCAGATTGACGCACACGAGCTTGTCTTCTGCGACGACGACCACAACATCAACGTCCTCACCCTTGCCGCTCTCGACGTACTGTTTATCCTGTACCTGGCGCAAGGAACGGATCTGATCGCGATAGATCGCCGCTTGCTCGAATGCCAGTTCGTTGGCCGCCTTGTCCATGGCTTCGCTGAGTCGCCCGATGACTTCCTGCTGCTTTCCCAACAGGAAGAGCGAAGCCATCTGCACGTCGCGTGCGTAGTCCTCGGGAGCGATCAAATCGACGCACGGCCCGGAACAGCGCTTGATCTGGTACAGCAGACAAGGACGCGAGCGGTTGCTGTACACCGAGTCTTCACACGTGCGCAGGCGGAACATCCGTTGCAGGAGCGTGATGCTTGCGCGCACGGCCGTCGAGGACGGAAACGGGCCGAAGTAATCTGATTTACGATCGGTGTTGCCACGAAAGAAGGCAAGACGCGGGAACTCGTCACGCGTGATGACGATGTACGGATAGGATTTGTCGTCGCGAAACAGGATGTTGTAACGCGGCGCGAGGCTCTTGATCAGATTGTTTTCAAGCAGCAGCGCTTCGGCTTCAGAACGCGTGACCGTCGTTTCCACCTTGGCGATCTGGGTCACCATCAGCGCAATGCGCGGGCTCGGATGGTTGTCGCGGAAGTACGACGCCACGCGCTTCTTCAGGTTCTTCGCCTTGCCAACGTAGAGCACCTTGCCATCGGCATCGAGCATCCGGTAAACCCCGGGCAAATCGGTCAGGGTGGCCAGCAGTTCCCTGGCGTCGAATCCAGGCGGGGTTTGCTTCTCGTCCATGAGTCGGAGCGGTTACGATGTCGGCTTTTGATGTTATCACGCCGTACCGCCGCGCTATGACCTCATCCAGGCTCCAATCCGACTGGGATATCTTCTGCAATGTCATCGACAACTATGGCGACATTGGCGTCTGCTGGCGCCTGGCGCGCCAACTTGCGAGCGAACATGGTTTTCGGATTCGGTTGTGGGTCGATGAACTGGCGGCATTTCGGCACATCTGTCCGGAGATCGACACGCGTTCGCCATGCCAAACCGTGGCCGGTATCGAAGTCCGGCGTTGGGACTCCGACTTCCAGTCCGCCCAACCCGGCGATGTGGTCGTCGAGGCTTTCGCCTGCCGGCTTCCCGAGCGATTCGTCGAAGCCATGGCCGCGTGCAAGACCGCACCGGTATGGATCAACCTCGACTATCTGAGCGCGGAAGATTGGGTGTCGGGTTGTCACGGTCTGCCCTCGCCTCACCCGCAATTTCCACTGACGAAGTATTTCTTCTTTCCCGGATTCACGCCCACGACCGGCGGACTGATTCGCGAGCGGAATCTTGCGACAAGGCGTGATGAATTCCGCGCCTCGCCTAAACAGCAACGCGCGTTCTGGCGTCGGCTTGACCAGACGCCGCCGGTCGCCGGGACGCTGATCGTTTCGCTGTTCTCGTACGAGAATCAGAACCTCACCACCCTGCTTAACCTTTGGGAAACAGGGAATTCGCCTTTCTGTTGCCTGCTGCCTGCAACACGCTCGCTTCCGGCGGTCGAAGCTTTCGTAGGCCACCCTGTTTCACCGGGAGACATCATTCAACGCGGAAATCTCGAGCTGCGCATCCTGCCCTTCGTATCGCAGCCCGATTACGACCATCTCCTGTGGCTATGCGATATCAACTTCGTTCGTGGCGAAGACTCGTTTGTCCGCGCGCAATGGGCGGCTCGGCCGATGGTGTGGCAGATCTACCCGCAGGACGACGAAGCCCATCTCGTCAAACTGAACGCGTTCCTCGATCTGTACTGCGCCGGTCGCCCGGAAGCCAAGGTGGCATTGGTCAGAAAACTCTTTCTGGCGTGGAATGGCGGCCGTCTCACACGCGGAATCTGGGCGGACTGGATCGAGGCACTTCCGGCGCATCGCCAGCACGCGATCGAGTGGGAAAAATATCTTGGAAAACAGGAAGATTTGTGCAGTTCCTTGGTGCGTTTTTGCCGTTCCAAGTTATAATGCGCGGCTAATTTTTCCCGATACCCCGGAACGAACTATGAAAACCGCACAAGAACTCCGCGCTGGCAACGTCTTTATGGTCGGCAACGACCCGATGGTTGTCCTCAAGTCTGAATACAGCAAGTCTGGCCGCAACGCTTCGGTCGTCAAGATGAAGATGAAGAACCTGCTCACCGGTTCGCCGTCCGAAACCGTCTATCGCGCTGACGACAAGTTTGACGTTGTCCAGCTCGAGCGCAAAGAAGTCACCTACTCGTACTTCGCCGATCCGATGTATGTCTTCATGGACGCCGAGTACAACCAGTACGAAATTGAAGGCGAGTGCATGGCTGACGCGCTGGCCTACCTCGAAGACGGCATGCCCTGCGAAGTGGTCTTCTACGAAGGCAAGGCAATCTCGGTCGAAATGCCGAATAGTCTCGTTCGGGAAGTCATCTACACCGAACCGGCCGTCAAGGGCGATACTTCCGGCAAAGTGATGAAGCCGGCCCGTCTCTCCACCGGATTCGAACTCCCGGTGCCGGCCTTCGTTGAAATCGGCGACAAGATCGAAATCGACACCCGCACCAACGAGTACCGCGCCCGCGTCAAGTAAGCGCCGTAAATAGTCCCCAAAAAAGGCAACTTCGGTTGCCTTTTTTGCTTTCAGGACCAGCACGTGCTACTACCTCAAGTAGGCACCAATCCTGGAAAGCGTGAAGAATACGTGCTTCGCATAGAACCATTGCCTATTCTTTGAGGTCCGTGTCTGAAGTCGTAGCAGAATCGAATGGATCGTTCTGCTGCAAAGATCAGAACTAGAGAACGCCAATTCCAATGAATCTTCTGCTGACCGTCCTTACCCCTTTCCTTGGCGCGCCGCTGGTTGCCTGGTGTTCCCTTCGCGGACGCAAGCCGGCGGCCTGGGCGAGCGGTGCGGTCGCCCTGCTTTCGTTCGCCTGGCTGTTTCCGCTGTTGCCAGGCACGTTGGATGGCGACGTGACAATCCAGCGTTTCTCGTGGATTCCGGCAGCCGGGCTCGACCTGGCGTTCCGCCTGGACGGACTCGGAATGCTCTTCATGTTCCTCATCCTCGGCATCGGGCTGCTGGTCATTCTCTATGCCTACTACTACCTGTCGACAAAAGATCATCTCGGCCGGCTCTATGCCTATCTGCTCTTGTTCATGGGCTCGATGCTCGGTGTCGTGCTCTCGGAGAACCTCATCCAGCTCCTGATCTTTTGGGAACTGACCAGCCTCTCATCCTTCCTGCTGATCGCCTACTGGCGGCAGACCAAGGCCGCACGTCGCGGCGCACGGATGGCGCTGACGGTCACCGGTGCCGGCGGACTCGCGTTGCTCGGCGGATTCATCCTGATCGGCCAGATTGTCGGCAGCTATGATCTGACTACGGTACTGGCGAGTGGCGACCTGGTGCGCGCCCATCCGCTCTACACCCCTGCACTGCTTCTGGTTCTGCTTGGCGCGTTCACCAAGTCGGCCCAATTCCCTTTCCACTTCTGGCTACCGCACGCGATGGCGGCGCCGACGCCGGTCTCGTCCTACCTGCACTCGGCGACGATGGTCAAGGCCGGCGTTTTTCTTCTCGCCCGGCTGTTTCCGGTTCTTTCCGGCACCACTGAATGGACCTTGATTGTCGGCGGCGTTGGCCTGACGACGCTGCTGATCGGCGCCGTCTTCGCACTGTTCAAGCACGACCTGAAAGGCCTGCTGGCGTACTCCACGATCAGCCACCTTGGCCTCGTGACCGCCTTGTTCGGGATCGGCACACCACTCGCCGCCGTCGCCGGCGTGTTCCACATCATCAACCACGCGACCTTCAAGGCCGGCCTGTTCATGGCGGCGGGAATCATCGATCACGAGTGCGGCACCCGCGATATGCGACGGATCAACGGCCTCTGGCGCTACATGCCACAGACGGCAATCCTGGCGATGGTGGCGTCTGCGGCAATGGCTGGCGTTCCGCTTTTCAACGGCTTCCTGTCGAAGGAGATGTTCTTCGCCGA
>JAGNOM010000183.1 GCA_017990155.1 Propionivibrio sp.
GCCTCGACGGTACCGATACCGAACAGCGTTGGCGTCAGATCGGCCTCGACCACCTCGTCAACGGTCACCTTGATCGGCGCCAGCGGCCCGCTACGCGCGACGATCAGCCCAAAGCCGACAAGCAGCGCAATGACTGACAGGCTTAGCAGCGTCTTTTTCAACTTCAATCGAACACTCATGGCATCGCCTTCAGGCTGCGCAGGAACAACGGGAAAACCTGTTCGGCGCTCGCGGGCATCGTCTGTACGTTGTCGGCAAGCATCGATTGCATGACCAAGCCCTGAATCGAGCCGATGAAGAGAGTCGCGGCGGCGCTGACATTGATGCCTCGATCGATCTCGCCGCCATCAATGGCGGCGTCCATAAGACGGTGAATGAGCTGGCGATAACGTTCGAGCAACTTGCGTACTGCGGCCTTGATAGGCGAATCGGCGGGCTGCTGCAATTCGTTGAAAATCAGGCGCGGCACACCGGGGAGGGCAACGACAAAACCAACGTGCGCGAGAAACACCCGTCGCAACCCATCCATTGGGTCCGCTGCCTGATTGGCGGCCAACTCAAGCCTCCCGAGCAATTCGTTTTCGACCCAGACAATCGCCGCCAGCCAGATTGATTCCTTGTTCGGAAAGTGGCGAAACAGTGCTCCCTGGGTCACGCCAAGTTCGTTTGCAATTTCCTGCATCGTGATTTGCCCAGCGCCGCGTTTGGCAGCCAACGCAATCACCGTCTCAACAATCTGTATTTGCCTGGTTTCGGACCTGAAGCGCGACGCGCCGGCTTTGGGGCTTTTGGGCAAGAGCATTCGAGTCGCACCAAGTAAGTAATTAGTTGCTAACAATTATAAGGGCGCAAATCTATAAATCAACGAATTCTTATATTCTCAGACGAGGTGCTGCAACTTGGAGAATCAAAGCGGACTACGACAGAGGGAACGTCCCGATGGAAAGCGCAAGCGATTGTCAGGGCAAACTGACGCAGGGCTGGGCATGGCGACAGTCGATTAACCATTGCCGCGTCCCACTGAATGATCATCCTGAATACCCAATGCGAAGAGTCCAGTTGTCAGAAGGGCTTGGAAACATAGGAAAAATATCGCATCACGTAGAAGGTGGGTGAATGAAACTTCATGTATCACAAGGCAGGATCCGGGATTCCTGTTCCTCGTTTCAGAACTACTGTCGCGACGAGTATTGGATCATCGTTTACATAATACAAATTATGCGCTGTTATAAGCTGCGTGCCGCCGCTGAACTTCCATCACGACGTCGTGCAATCAGGTTCGTGCTTGCGACTATTTCCTTCTTGCGTCAGTAATGGCGCTCGATGATCTGCATCGAAATCGAATACGTGTGGCGTATCTGCTCTGCACTGTAGCGGTGCTCGGTTCTGACCGGACAAGCGAGTCGCGATTGGCAGGTTGCGCGACAGGTGGATTCTGGCTGCTTTCGATAGTCCACGCACTTTTCGAGATCGAATCGGGCATCCGTGATGGCGGCCCCAGGACAGGCGCGGACGCACGGTTTTTCGCGGCAGGTGACGCACGGTGATTGGCCCGGTTCCGGGCGAGTGAGTTCGAATTCGGTATTCGCAAGCACCACGACACGGTAGGCAAACCACGTCCCCCAACGTTCGTTGATCCCGACCATGAACCGTGAGGAATCGTGCCAACCGGCGAGTTTTCCGAGCGATTGCAATCCGATCGGCCGGTCGCCCGGATAGACGACTTCATGGATGACTCCGTTCGCCTGTTCGGAAAGCCACGCTTCCACCTTGCGGATGCTGAAGTCGTCGATGGGATTGGCCGAGGCGACGGACGCCGTTCCTTCGGCCTTGATCGTATCCCACAGGCGTCGGCCGCCGTTGCCGATCAGGATCAGTTGCGCGTAATTTCCTTCGGGATCGAGGCTGGAACGCAACGGTGCGGGTAAGGCCGCAAGCGCGAGCACGGCGTGCAGGTTCAGGCCGGCGTCATCGAGCGACGAGAAGTCTGGAGCGGTCATATCGATGCCCTTTTCGTTATGAACAAGCGGTGCCCGTTGCCCCGCCATCTTGGTGAATGCGCATTGATGATCCTACTGAATACGGCTCAACCGACCGAGCCAACGCGAGTCGACGGGGTTTCCATGTCGTGCCACGGGCTGAACATTTTGACCGTTTTCGGGTCAGTCGCGTATGGGAACAGGTGATCGAAGTAGAATCGGCGCCCCGCGCCATCGTATACGTATCAATAAACAGGATCAGAACGAGAGAATTTCATGGAATGCAAAGTCAAGTGGATTGAAGGCGGCATGTCGTTTCTTGCCGAGACCGGAAGTAATCACGCAGTCCTGATGGATGGCGCGCCGGAGGCCGGTGGACGAAATCTGGCACCGCGGCCGATGGAACTGTTGCTGGCAGGCACCGGCGGTTGCACAGCCTTCGATGTCGTGGCGATCCTCAAGAAGGGACGGCATGCGGTGAGCGGGTGCGAAGTGACTTTGAAGGCTGAACGCGCCGAAACCGACCCGAAGGTATTCACCCATATTCATTTTCATTTCCGGGTCACCGGCAAGGGGCTGAAGCCGGAAGTGGTGACGCGCGCGATCAATCTCTCGAAAGAGAAGTACTGCTCGGCGTCGATCATGCTTGGTGAGACGGCCAGGATCACGCACGATTTCGAGATCGTCGAAGCCGCGTAGGTGCGCAAAACAGCCCTCGTCCGGTGGCTGTTCAGCCGGCGCTCAGGTCCACCCGAGCCATTTCCCGCAAAAGAAAACGCACCAGATCGAGACTATTGCGGCTCGCCTGCGGCAGGAAGGCTTCGAAGTTGGTCGCTGCATCCGCATCGGCCCGGTCCGAGATGGTTCGCGCCACGAGGAAGGGCACGCGATTGACGCTGCACACCAGCGCCACGCTCGCGCCTTCCATCTCCACGCCGTCGCCGTCCAGCTCGTCCGTCAGATAGGCGTGGCTATTCATTTCGCGATAGGTGATGAACTGGTCGCCGGTACAGATTCGCCCCTGGTGCAGCTGGCCAGTGGCCGGGCGAAATCCGGCGGCGAGCTCAAGGAGGATGGGATCGGACGGCAGGAAACGGTAGTCCGAAAACGGCACCTGACCGCGCGGCAGATTCAAAGCCGTCGATTCAAGATCGTGCTGTACCAGATCCGCAGCCAGCAGGGTGTCGCCGATCTCGATGTGTGGCTGCAAGCTGCCGGCCAGCCCGGTAAAGATCACCGCGCTCGGCTGCCAGCGATCGATCAGGTGCTGCGTGACCATGGCTGACATCACCTTCCCTACCCCACTTTTGCTGACCAGCACCTCCTGGCCTTCGAGTTGACCGCGATGCTGCGTAAATCCGTTCCAGTGGAACGCTTGTCGTTGTTCCAGCCGGGACAGGAATTCATCGATTTCGCTGTCCATGGCACCGAGAATGATGATCACGAGACGTCCCCCGGAAATTGGTCGAGCGCGCAAGTATAAAGGCAGTCTGTTCCCTGAAGACCGGCGGCCCGATCTATTCGGCCCGGTCAGCAACGGCCTCAGCGAACCGCACGGTGCGCTGCTCGAGCGTTTGTCCGCTATCGCCGACATTATGGACAAACATGCCCAATCTCCTTCTAGGGGCTGATTGCACAATGGCTGTATGGCAGTATTGACGGGATTGCTCGCGGTTCGGGCCATCCTGCACACCACAAAAACAGCTATCGGGGACAAACAATGCTCAATCGCATCAAGACACTGGTAATCGCTTTCGCTATCACGGCAAGCGTCGGTTCCGCGTTCGCGGCCGACCGTCTCAAACTCGGCTATCTGGTCAAGCAGCCGGACGAGCCATGGTTCCAGACCGAATGGGTTTATGCCGAGAAAGCCGGTAAGGACCTCGGCTTCGACGTGATCAAGATCGGCGTCCCCAACGCTGAAAAGACGATGGCAGCCATCGAAAAACTGGCGGCCGCAGGCGCCAAGGGCTTTGTCATCTGTGCGCCCGATCCGAAACTCGGCTCCGCGATCATGGACGCGGCCAAGCGTCTGAATCTGCGCGTTGTGACGGTCGACGACCGACTCCAGGACAAGATGGGCCTGTTCATGGACGATGTTCCGCTACTGATGATGGCCGCAAGAAAGATCGGTGACCGTCAGGGCCAGGAAATGCTGAAAGAGATGAGAAGGCGTGGCTGGAAGGCTTCTGAAACGGGCGCCATGGTAATTACCGCAGCAGGGCTCGAAACGGCTCGCCTGCGGACCGACGGCGCCATTACAGCGTTGCGCGTGGGCGGCTTTCATGCGGCCAATATCTTCGAGACGCAGACCAAGAGCAACGACATTCCGGGGGCACTCGCGGCTGGCGACGCTTTCCTGGCGACGAAGAAATTCAAGAACTGGGTGGTCGCCGGAATGAATGACAACACGGTTCTCGGCGGCATCCGGGCCACGGAGAAGCACGGTTACCCGGCTGAGAACATCATCGGCATCGGCATCAACGGCGTCGACGCGGTCAACGAACTATCCAAGCCGGACGCCACCGGATTCTACGGATCGATGTTGCCGAGTCCCGACGTACATGGGTACAAGAGCATCGAGATGCTCTACAACTGGGTTGCCAAGAACGCCGAGCCGCCAAAGTTTACCGAGGTGACCGACACGGTGCTCATCACGCGTGGCAACTTCGAGAGCGAACTCGCGAAGAAGGGGCTCGGAAAGTAGCCCCACGATCAACGCCAAAGGCCGAGCACCCTGCCCTCCGGCAAGCCTTGAAACCCAAGGTGTTGCCAGGACAGGACGGCGCCATCGGCGTCGTGTAGCTGCGTCGCATCGAGGCCCTGGCGAGCGCTCGTTGCGTACAGGGTGTCGAGATTCGGCCCGCCGAAGCATGGGCAGCTGGGCTGGATTGCCGGGCTTTCGATGACCCGATCAAGCGAACCATCGGGACGGTAGCGCACGATGCGGCGGCCGCCCCATTGCGCGTTCCAGAGGCCGCCGGCCGAATCCACGCACGAGCCGTCAGGTTCCCACACGACTTTGCCCGGGTCGGAAAATGTGCGCACGCCGGAGACCGCTCCCGTCGAAGGATCGTAATCACATACGCGAATGACTTTCAGTGTGGAGTCTGTGAAGTAGAGCAAATCTCCGGCAGGACTGAAGCAGATACTGTTCGGAATGGCCGGCGGCGGAAGATCCAAAGGCCGTAAGCCCTTGCGTGGACAGAACCACCAAAAGGCACCATGCGGTTTCTTGCCGCCTTCCGACATCGTTCCGAAAACGAGGTGGCCGTGGCGGTCGCAACGGCCGTCGTTCAGGCGCATGCCCGGCGCGGCATGGGGGACGGTAACTAGCCGGGTGCGGGTGCTGGTGGTGGCGTTAAAGAGTTCAAGACCGCTGGCGAGACCGAGGACGACGCAGTCGGGGCATTCGGTCAGCGCCACGTGGCCCAGGGCTTCGGGGAATAGCCAGTGATCAGGAGCTTGGCCGCCCTCCTCGCCGCGATAAAGCGCACCGGCCGGGACGTCGACCCACCAGAAGCGGCGCGAACGGTCGTCCCAGATGATGCTTTCGCCGAGTGTGCACGAGGGGGCTTGCCAGAGGGTCGCTGCGCTGCTGATGGTTTTGGTTTTCATGACGATCTCCTTGGCGTATCGGCGCGCACTTCTTAGCAATTCCTGACGCTGCATTTCCTTCGGTCAGATTCCGGCTTGTGCCGGAATGACGGAACCTGACCGGTTTCGGGATATATCAGCCGCGCGGCATGTAATCCACGACGCAAACGCTCTCCAGGTTATCTTCCAGGTAGTTCTTGACGAAGGCGACGTGGGCCGGGTGCGGGAGGTAACGGTCGCGGTCCTGTTCGTTGGCAAAGGTCACCAGGAAGCAATGCGTGAGACCGTTGTTGAGATTTTCCGGGCTGTTGTTGCGGCCCCATTCGAAGTCGATGACGAACGTCAACTCCTGGCACAGGTCACGAAACGCCGTTTCGATTGCCTGCACCGTCGTCTCCGGCGTCGCGTCCTTGAATTTGAAGAGTACGACGTGCCTGCATACTTGTG
>JAGNOM010000184.1 GCA_017990155.1 Propionivibrio sp.
CCGAAAATCTTCATGCGTCCGGAATCCTTGATGTAGATACCGGAAAGAATCTTCATCAACGTCGATTTGCCGGCGCCGTTTTCGCCAACAATCGCGTGAATCGTTCCCGCTTCAGCGGAGAAATTGATGCCCCGAAGCGCCTTGATCCCGCCAAAGCTCTTCTCGATCCCCTCAACGCATATCGCTTGAACTGTCATGCCAACCCTCTTTTCATGCGATGAATGGAGGCGGGCAGAGGATTTCCTGCCCGCCGGTAATCACCTGTTGCTTAGTAGATCGAATCCTTGTCGTAGTACTTGTCGACGTTGTCCTTGGTCAGGAGCAGCGGCGTGATGTACTCGTAATCGCTGAACTTGCGCTTGCCGGCCGTGTAGTCCTTGACGATTTCCATGACCTTCTCGGCCAGTGCCTTCGGATTGTTCGAAGCGGTGGCGAGCATTTCACCGTTCTTCACGGCTTCGAGGCCCTTCTTGTAGCCGTCGTGCGCGATCACGGTGACGTTCTTCAGCTTGCCGGCCGCCTTGAGCGCACGGATGGCGCCGAGGCCCATGTCGTCCATTTCGGTGTAGATCAGGTTGATCTTGTCACCGTGCGCGACGAGCGCATCTTCCATCGCCTTCAGGCCGCCTTGCTGGTCCCAGTTGCCCCAGCCTTGCGTCAGCACCGCGAAGTTGGTGCTGCCATTGACGCGCATCTGCTCTTCCATGACCGCGGCGATGAAGTTGTCGCGACGCGCGGCGCCCACGAGGTTGCCCTGGTTGCCGGAGATGATCACGGCGTTCATCGGCTTCTTGCCGAAGACCTTGACCGCGTACTCGCCGAGCATCTTGTTGTTGGCGGCATTGTTGGCCATGACGCGGGTGATGACCGGTGCGTCGAGGCTGATGTCGCTGTCGAGGTCGATGACCGGAACGCCCTTGGCGGCAGCCTTCTTCGCGATATTCACGCCAGCGGCCGGATCCTGCGGATTCAGAACGAGGAAATCGATGCCTTGCGACAGCATGTCTTCGACGTCGGAAATCTGCTTGTTCATGTTGCCGGCGGCGTCGGTGGCGATGATTTCGTAACCGGCGGCCTTGGCGCTGATCTTCATGTATTCGGTCAGGCCGTTGAAGAATGCACCGTTCAGGGTGCGGTTCGAGAAACCGATTTTCAACGGTTTTGCAGCGGGTGCTGCCTGTGCCACGGTGCTTAGTGCAAACAGACCGGCGGAGAGGACTGCGGCTCCGATAAGACGTTTCATACTTACCCCTTTTGATGTGGTTCAAATGCGCCAGATTGCGCCGCTGCGTTGACCGACTCCCCGGTGTACGCAGCGGGAGGAAGAGTACAAAGCAACCGTTTGCGGCTCTATGCGTATTTTTTGCAACACTATGCAATTTGTTACATCAAAAAAGTACAAGCCACATGCTGAAATTCTATGAGGGCAAGAAAGTGTCAGGTGTAGGGTGGGCGCAGCGACGCGCCGGGCGCGATCGCCCGGCGGTCGAACTTCAGGATGGGTGTTTCCCGCGAGCCGTGAGCGAAGGGCTCAGGCCGCTGCGAGATGACCGACGCCACTCATGCGGTTGCGGTGCTGGTTGATGAGTTCCGGCGAGTTCGAGCGGTCTTGGCGGAACTTCGACGGCGAGACGTTCATGTAGCGCGTGAAGTTGCGGTTGAACGTCGACAGCGAGTCGTAGCCGATGTCGTAGGCGATCGAGGTGATCGAGGCGTTGGTCTCGATCAGCATCTGGCAGGACTTGTAGATGCGCATGCGGTTGAGATATTCAAGGCAAGGGCAGCGCACCTGGCGCTCGAAGAAGCGCGAAAAAGCTGATAGTCCCATGTTCTCGCGCTCGGCGATTTCACGGCAGGAAAGGTCGGAACGGCTGTAGTTGTCGGCGATGAATTTCAGGATCGAGTTCAGCCGCTTCATCTGGATGCCGTCGGTCTTCGGGAGCGAGAGCGACAACTGCGTCCGGCCCCGGTCCTCGCCGAGCAGGCTGATGATGCGGAAGAAGACCGAAAGTCGGTTGATTCCCGTCGCATTCAGGAGTTCGTGCAGCAGGGGCCAGGCTTCCTTGGAGGTGGCCTCCGAGAAATGAATGCCCGAGCGCGACTCGTTGAGCAGTGTCGAAAGCTCGGCGCAATCGACGAAGCTGTCGATGCACTTCTGGGCGAAATCGTCATTGAACTGGACGACCAGGTCGCGCTCCGGAACCTGGATCGGGCCGGTCGGAAACTTCTCTTTTGATGCATCGGAAACCCACATGTGCGGCAGGTTGGCGCCCATCATCACCAGGTCGCCGGCCTCGAAGGTCGAGGCATGCGTGCCGACGTAGCGCAGACCCGACGAGCGCCGGATCAGATGAATCTCGAACTCCGGGTGATAGTGCCAGCCCGTATAGTTGAACGGGTAGTCGTGGCAAAAGATCAGGAAGTCCCGGTCGAGCGGGGTGGCGATCACTTCTCTCAAGGGCCTGGCGTTCACGGTGGTGTCTTTCACAAAAGCAGGATGCAACAACGCAGCACGACGTCAAAATCCGGATTCGATCTGTAGAAATAGTCTCAAAAAGAATGCCGAAGATCGCAATTTGCAGCACGAAGTCGCGCTTTGGCTGCGACTTTTTTGTGCAAGGTAATATGCGACTCTATGTGCTCAGAGTCAGTTCGAATTTTGCCGGTGATTGTGCAAAATTTTACACGAACGGGCGCGCAAGCGCCCCGGCGACAGGCGGAATCCTGTCGCCGGATGCTTGATCCTGTTTTGCGAGGGGCGGCGCCTTGAGGTCAAGGCGCCGATTTGGGGAGGTGCGTTACGCGTAGCGGCGCACAGTTTCCTTGGCGCCGACTTCGTACAGCGATTTGAGTGCCTCAGTGTAGGAGGCGACGAAACGCGGGTTGTCGCACAGATCGCCAAAGACTTCGCGATTCT
This sequence comes from Propionivibrio sp., assembly GCA_017990155.1. Classification (GTDB taxonomy): domain Bacteria; phylum Pseudomonadota; class Gammaproteobacteria; order Burkholderiales; family Rhodocyclaceae; genus Propionivibrio. The sequence goes on from JAGNOM010000184.1 coordinate 2,918, forward strand.
CGATGAAGGCCGTGATGTTCTCGCGGTTGTGCTGCGCGATCGCCATCAGCTCGTCCTTCATGCGGTCGACGACGGTGATCGGCTCGCCCTGTTCGTCCTTGCCTTCAGCGTAACGCGCCCAGCTGGCGACGACCGCCGCGCTGCGCTTGATCTCGCCGCCGCTTGCCAGATTGGCGCGAATCACCGGCACCAGCCACTTCGGAATGCGGTCCGAGCTTTCAGCGCACAAGCGGGCCAGCGTGTCCTTCACTTCCGGGTTGGCGAAGCGCGCGATCAGCGTCCGGCGATAGAGATCGAGGTCGACGCCCGGCACCGGCATCAGCGTCGGCGTGCCTTCAAGTTCCATGTAGTTGAGCAGGAAGCGCTCGAACAGCGGGTCCTGCGTCACTTCGTGCGCGTAGCGGAAGCCCGAGAGATAGCCGAAGTAGGTCAGCGCCTGGTGACTGGCGTTGAGCAGGCGCAGCTTCATCAGCTCGTAGGGAACGACGTCCTCGACGAGCTGGACTTCAGCCTTCTCGAACGGCGGACGGCCTTGCGAGAAGTGGTCTTCGAGCACCCACTGCGTAAACGGCTCGCAGACGACCGGCCAGGCGTCGTCGATACCGAAGCGCGTCTGCACCTGCTCGATGTCGGCCGGCGCGGTGACTGGTGTGATGCGGTCGACCATCGCGTTCGGGAAGGCGACGTTGGCCTCGACCCACTCGCCGAGCGCCTTGTCCTTGCGCATCGCGTAAGCGGCAAACATCTTGTGCGCAACTTCGCCGTTGGCCTGGATGTTGTCCGAACTCATGATCGTGAACGGCACGATGCCACGGTCGCGACGGCGGCGCAGTGCCTCGATGGTCAGGCCGAAGACGGTGGTCGGTGCGGCCTTGCCGGCGAGGTCGGCGGCGACGGCCGGGTTGTCGTAATCGAAGTCGCCGGTCACGTGATGGAAGTTGTAGCCGCCTTCGGTGATCGTCAGCGAGACGATGCGCGTCGAGGGTGCAGCCATCAGTTCGATGACGCGCTCGGGATCGTCCGGCGCGTACAGGTAGTCGACGATGGAGCCGACGACGTGCGCGTCGTAACGGCCGTCCGGGTTCTTCACGACCAGCGTGTACAGGCCGTCTTGCGCCTTCAGCGCGTCGCGCATGCGCATGTCGCCCGGCATGACGCCGACGCCACAGATGCCCCAGTCCATTGCCAGGCCCGTGTTCATCAGGCGGTCGACGTACATCGCCTGGTGGGCGCGGTGGAAACCGCCGGTGCCGAAGTGGACGATGCCGACGCTAACCTTGGAGCGGTCGTAGGTCGGGCGCGTAACGCCTGCCTGGAGCTGCGGCAGGGCGGAATTGGAAAGCTTCAACATGATGGCCTCGTTCGTATCAAAACAATGAAACTGGACGCCGCGTCAGCCGGCCGGGTTTCGGCACGCCTTTCAGCGGAACTTGGGCCGGGAGTATCGGCCGCGAGGCAATTCATGTCTGCGTACTATTTTCGGACTTGAGTGCAATGTTTTACGTCGGGGCGGGAGCGCCCTGCTGGCGGCTATGGGTGCAGCGTCTTGAGGATGCTGTCCCTCAGGTGCAGGAATTCTTCTTGCCCGGCGACGCTGTCGCACCTCTTGAGCTTGAAAGTGAAGGTTCGATCGCCCAGAGTCCCGCCACTATTTCTGGTCAGTTGGTCCGAAACGAATCTACGCCTCGCCAGCCGAGACGCGCTATGTCCGCCCCGAAACGCCGGGTGCCGGCCCGTCGTAGCTCACCAGTTCCCAGCGGGTTTCCGCCAACTGGTTCGTCCGTTTCCCGGTGAGGCGTTGCAGTATCGAAGGCTTGCTTGGCACGAGCACCGAAGACAGCGTCTCTCCGGCCGCGAAGAAACGCTGGTTCCCGCCGACGACTGTCGGCTGCGCGCACTGCCAGAAACCTGGCTGCGGACAAACCGACCCCGAAGGCAGTGTTGTCCCCAAGGCCAGCCGCTGATTCGCAGTCGGTGGTTCGGGAGCGAGCGGCGCCGATGGTCCGCCATCGGCCGCAGAAACTGGCCCGTTAACCGGCCGCACCCGGATTGAATTGACGATCGAGTCGAAGAGTTCGATGGCCTGTTTATCGGTCACTGATGGAGCGGAGTAACCGCCAATGTTGATCTTGCCGCTTTCGAATTCGACCGAAATCTCCGGGGCATACAGATTCTTCGTTTGAGCGATCGATTCCCAGAAGAAAGTATGTGTCGAGAACGTCTCGCCGGTCGGAATCGATTGCAGATAATCCTCACCCGGAATATCTCCGGCGGGGTGTTTCCTGCGTCGCAGAACCTTGATCCTGTTCAGCAGTTCCAGTAATCCAGTGTCTTTCGACTTTCGGTCGATCCGGTCCAGCAAACCCTCGTGATCATCTTTCATTACCATGCGCGTGGTCGCCGTGACGACCACATCCGGATGCGCCTTCAATCGGAAATAGACATACGCATACTCATAGTGCGGCATCGCCGGCTCCCCGGCGAAGAAGCCTTGCTCGACGCAGAAGCCGGGTTCGGCCGGGATCTCCTTCGGGTCGCGGTAGCGGAGTTCGGAGAGGGAGCGGTTGGCAAGGTCGATGGCGATGGGAACTTTGTCGACACTGACTTGCCCTCTAACGAGAAATCGAGATCCTTTTTGCCACTTCGAGGCCTCAGTTTCATAAAGATAGTCGCTGTCCGGCTCTTTCCAGAAAACCATTACGACCGAGTTGCCATCGTCGTTTCGAGAGATGTGTTTCAGTAGTGAGGGTTCCTTCTCATGCTTTGTTCCGCGCAGCGTTTTCTCCTTCTCGGCGATCATTGCCTGAAAACTCTCGGAAGATAGCTGCCGCTTGACCTCGATTTTCTTCCACCGATACTCAGCCGTTTGAGAAACGATCTCCGCATCTGATGGCAGATCGATCAGGAAGCGGCCAAGGCAGTAGGTGCGGGATTGGGGCGCGGATTTCATGGAATCTCCTTGAGACTGGGCAAAGGCCGGCACGGCAAGGGCGAGCGTCGCCAAGAGGGTCAGAGTCGAACGCATGTGCCATCCTCCTTGAGGGTGATCTGCTGGACGAGCTTGCCGACGGCGTAGAGCACGGTGTGCTGGGCA
>JAGNOM010000015.1 GCA_017990155.1 Propionivibrio sp.
CGTACCCGGTCGTGCCATTGATCTGACCAGCGAAGAAAAGCCCCTTGATCGCCTTGGTTTCAAGCGAAGCGTGCAGCCCGGTCGGATCGAAGTAGTCGTATTCGATGGCATAGCCGGGGCGCAGGATATGGCAGTTTTCCAGGCCTTTCATCGAGCGCACCAGCGCCAGTTGCACGTCGAATGGCAGGCTCGTCGAAATCCCGTTCGGATAGATCTCGTGCGTCGTCAGCCCCTCGGGTTCGAGGAAGATGTTGTGGCTCGTTTTCGACGCGAAACGGTGAATCTTGTCCTCGATCGACGGGCAATAGCGTGGGCCGACGCCTTCGATGACGCCGGTGTACATCGGCGAGCGATCGAGGTTGTTGCGGATGATGTCGTGCGTGCGCTCGTTGGTACTGGTGACCCAGCACGGCAGCTGCTGCGGGTGCTGGCTGGCCTTGCCGAGCAATGAGAATACCGGCAAAGGATCGTCGGAATGCTGCTCGGCCATCACCGAGAAATCGATGGTCTTGCCGTCAAGACGCGGCGGCGTCCCGGTTTTCAGGCGCCCGGCCGGCAGCTGCAGTTCGCGCAGCCGCGCCGCCAGCGACACCGAGGGCAGCTCACTCATGCGACCGCCAGTCGTATTCGACAGACCGACATGAATGCGGCCGTTGAGGAAAGTACCGGCCGTCAGAACCACGGCGCGCGCAGCGAAGCTCACGCCCAACTGCGTCACGGCACCAACCACCCGGTAGCCCTCGACGATCAGGTCGTCGCACGCCTGCGCAAACAAGGTCAGGTTCGGCTGATTTTCGAGACGGCCGCGGATCGCCTGCTTGTACAGCACGCGATCGGCCTGTGCCCGCGTCGCGCGCACGGCCGGGCCCTTGCTCGAGTTGAGGATGCGAAACTGGATGCCGGCCTCGTCGGTCGCCGCGGCCATCGCGCCGTCGAGCGCGTCGACTTCCTTGACCAGGTGGCCCTTGCCAATGCCGCCGATCGACGGGTTGCAACTCATGGCGCCGAGCGTATCGAGGCTGTGCGTGAGCAGCAAGGTCTTGACACCCATGCGCGCGCTGGCGAGCGCCGCCTCGGTGCCGGCGTGGCCGCCGCCGACCACGATCACGTCGAAACGGTCTGGAAACTGCATGGGGAGTCCGTGAAATCCGGGAGTGCTGAAGGGATGCGGATTCTACGCCAATCCGCTGAAAAATAACAGGTTTCAGCCGCGCTGGCGGGTTATGACCAAGGCCTGAACGACGGCGGTGCGAAATGACTGCCGACAACACATTGTTCTTGCTTGATCGCCGCAGAACTGTCGCGTAAGGTTCCCGACATGGCCACCCCCGACACCAACGACACCTCCGAGATCATGCGCCGCATCGGCAAGGAACTGCCGCGCATGCGCGTCCTGCTTGTCGACCGCCACGCCAGCGCGCGCAATACCCTGCGCATGATCCTGTCGACGCTGGGCATCACCGCCGTCCATAACGCGGCGAGCACGATCGAGGTGATGCGACAGGTGAAGGCCTATTCGTTCGAAATCATCTTCACCGACTACCATCTCGACGACGGGCGCGACGGCCAGCAGTTGCTGGAAGAGCTGCGGCAGCTGCGGCTGATTTCGCTATCCACCGTGTTCATGATCATCACCGCCGAGCGCGGCTATCACAACGTGGTCTCGGTCGCCGAACTGGCGCCGGACGACTACCTGATCAAGCCATTCACCGCCGACCAGTTGCAGAGCCGCCTGGCCAAGGCGCTGTACAAAAAGAAGTACTTCGAGCGCGTGTTCCGCCACCTCGACAACGGCGCCTTCGTCGACGCGCTCGCCGCGTGCGAAGGACTGATCGGCAAGGACGACCAGTTCCTCTACGACACCTTGCGCTTCAAGGGCGAAATCCTCAACGCGCTCGGCCGCTACGAAGAAGCCAAGGCCGTTTATCAGCAAGTGCTGGACAACGCCATGGTGCCCTGGGCGCGAATGGGACTGGCCGTTTCCCTGCGCGGACTCGACGCGCTGGCCGAGGCCGAAGCGATCGGCACGTCGATCATCGATGACTTCCCTGAATACCTGGCGGCCTACGATTTCGTCGCCAACGTGCGCGAGGAGATGGGCAAGCTCGGCGAGGCCCAGGAAACGCTACTGAAGGCATCCGTCATTTCGCCCAACAATGCTCTGCGCCAGCGCATGGTCGCCGACATCGCCGTGCGCAACGACGACCTCGACGTCGCCGAACGCGCCTACGGCAAAGTGCTTGAACGACATCGCGGATCGTCGCTTCGGGTCATCGACGACTACACCAATCTGACGCGCGTCATGCTCGATCGCGGTCGTACCGATGGCGCACGCATGATCACCCAGGAATTGCGCCGCGACTGGCGCGGCAACAAGCAGGGCGAACTCGCCGCCTTGGTCATGGACAGTCTGTGCTGCAATCAGGAAGGAGAGCCGGCCAAGGCCAAGCAAGCGCTGGAGAAGGCGCTCGCCCTGCACGCCACCCTTGACGACGATCCCAAAGCCAAGGAAATGTCGCAGAAAATCGCCGTCGATCTGGCGCACGCCTGCCTGGCCTCCGGTGAAGAAGACCGCGCCAAGGAAATCCTGAGCAAGGTCGCCGCCGAAAATCACGAAGATCGCGGGATGATCGCGCAGATCCAGGGCGTTTTCGCCAAGACCGGCAACGAGGAAGCCGGCCAGTCGATGCTGGCGCAGGTCGGGCGCGAGATCGTTGAACTCAACAACCGCGGTGTGCTGGCCGCGCGCAGCGGCGATCTGGTGAACTCGGTGCAGATGCTGATCGAAGCGGTCGAACGTGTGCCCAACCTGCAATTCCTCGTCAACGCCAGCAAAGCGATCTTCACCCTGCTCGACCGCAAGGGCTGGAACGAAGACCTGGCGCAACGCGGCATTCGTTACCTGCAGATGGCGCAGGCCAAGGACATGCGCAACCCGAAAGTCATCTCGGCGCGCGAGCTGTATCAGCAGGCGGCTCGCAAGTACGGCATCGAAGTGGTCCCGATCGGCGGCGCGCGCGGGTCGACGGAATAGATCTCGCCCGCTACGCCCGATCCATCGCCGCGATCAGGCGCCGGATCGGCGTTGGCAGCGCCGCGGATTCGATCTCGCTCAACGGTAGCCATTGCCAGCCCGATTCAGCAATCACGCAACCCCGTTCTTCAACGCGGCAGCGAATAGCCCGAATATCCAGGCGGAAGTGCGTGAAGGTGTGTCTGAGCGCGGCCAGCGGCAGTGTCTCAAGCAGACGGTATCCGTGGCGCCGGGCAAATTCGGCAGCATTCGCCTCGTTTCCCTCCGGCAAGCTCAGCAAACCGCCCCAGATGCCAACGGGCGGCCGTCGCTCAAGCAGGACGTGCCGGCCATCGGTCAGCAGCAGCAGGCTCGTCGCGCGTTCCGGGAGCGTCTTGCGCGGTCGCGCCACCGGCAGCTCCTCCTGCCGCCCCTCGCGGCGCGCGATACAGATTTCGTGCATCGGACAGCTTCCGCAGGCGTACTTTCCGCGCAGGCAAACCGTCGCACCAAGATCCATCAGGCCCTGCGTGTAGGACTCGACACCGCTCTCGGGAAGCAAGGAATCGGCAAGCTGCCACATCGTTTTCTCGACCGATGCCGAGCCGGGGAAGCCGTCGATGCCAAAACAGCGCGCCAGAACGCGCTTGACGTTGCCATCGAGAATCGCCGCGCGGGCGCCGAAGGCGAAGACGGCAATGGCGGCGGCGGTTGAGCGGCCGATTCCCGGCAATTCGGCAATGCGCCCGGGTTCCTGCGGAAACGCGCCGCCGAAATCGGCGACGAGCACCTGCGCGCAACGGTGCAGATTGCGCGCCCGCGCGTAATAGCCGAGACCGGACCACAGCTCGAGCACCGATTCCAGCGGCGCACGCGCCAGATCGCCCAGGGTCGGGAAGCGATCGAGAAAGCGCTCGTAATAGGGGATGACCGTGCTGACCTGCGTCTGCTGCAGCATGATCTCGGACAGCCAGATGCGATACGCATCGCGCGTATTCTGCCAGGGCAGCGCGTGACGTCCGCACTGGCGCTGCCAGTCGATCAGGCGTCGGGAGAAGGAATGTTCGGTCATCGCGTTTCCGGATTGCTGAGGGCCTTGCTGTCTCGCTTCTCGACAGTCAATCGTGCGCAGGCGATAATCGGCGGCGATATGCCGCAGTCACCCACGGAGCAAACGGACGGAACACACGGTCTTGTGCGGTTGAACATGCCTGGACACGTCAAGGAACAAACCGGGCGCAAGCATCCGATACTCCTGAACTTCTCTGAAGAGCGCCGATCTTAGCATGCCCCTCAAACCCGTCTCCGAGCCGCCGATGACCCAGACGAATGCCGCCGCAACCTGCCCTGAAACACCGACGGTGAGCGCCGACCTGCCCTGCGCGACCTGCGACGCGGGGAACGCACCGAAGAAGCTCGACGCGCGGAATCCGGACCTCAATTGCCGCGACTTCCGCCGCACCCTCGGCAGTTTTGCGACCGGTATCACGGTCATCACCGCCTTGGGACGCGACGGGCAGCCACTGGGCATGACCATTAGCTCGTTCAACTCCGTGTCGCTCGATCCCCCGCTCATTCTCTGGAGTCTCTCGCTTTCGTCCCCAAGCCTCGAAGCTTTCCGCAACGCGAGCCACTACGCCGTCAACGTGCTGTCGGCAGAACAGGAACAGCTCTCGAACCGCTTCGCCTCGCGCAACGGGAACCGTTTCGCCGACGTCGACGTTCGCCCGGGACTGGCCGGCGTGCCGCTGATCGAGGGCTGCTGCGCCTGGTTCGAGTGCACCCAGCATGCGCACTATGCCGGCGGCGACCACCTCATTTTCGTCGGCTACGTCGAACAGTTCGAGCAGAACGACGCGGCCTCGCCGCTGATATTCCATGGCGGAAGCTATCGCCGCCTGAAGAAAACCGAAACCCATCAGGTGCACCGAACCGACTGAACCCGCGCGGAAACGCTGTACGATACCGCCCAATCCACCGGGACCGGATTACTGCTGACTCAACTGCTGACAATAGAGGCTTGCCATGGACGACAACAAACAAAACTCTTCACGAACGATCATGTGGGTCACGGTCGCCATCGCGGCCGTCCTGATTCTGATCGTCTGGCCGCTGTCGATGATCGGTAAAGGCTCGGGCGATGCCAGCGGCGACGACGCCGAGTTGCGCATCCAGCCAGTGGCACGCGTCGAAATGCAAAAGGCAGCGCCACCTTCGGACGGCAAGCCGCGCAGCGGCGAAACGGTATACAACACCATCTGCAAGGCCTGCCACGACGCTGGCGTCGCCGGCGCTCCGAAGACCGGTGACAAGGCAGCGTGGGCCGAGCGCATCGCGACCGGCCTCGAAGCACTGCTCAAGTCGGCCGCCAACGGCAAGAATGCGATGCCCGCCCGCGGCGGCGCAGCGGATCTGACCGACGACGAACTGAAGGCGGCGGTCGAATATCTCGTAGAGAAATCGAAGTAATACACCGAGGACGGCCCGGCCTGCTCTCCAGTTGCAGGCCGGGCCGTCCTGTTTTGTACGCCGACCCCATGCCCCACATCTACTTCTTCGACATCGACAACACGCTGCTCGACCACGACACGCGCGAAATTCCTCAATCGGCGCTCGACGCCATCCAGGCCCTGCATCCGGCCGGACATACGGTGGTCATCGCCACCGGCCGCAGTTACGAACACGCCAAGCCGTTCATCGATCTGGTCAAGCCGAGCTACGCCATCACCTTGAACGGCGCGCGCATCTTCGCGGGTGAAAAGGAAGTGTTCAAGGCCGCGCTGGACCGCGATGCGATCTCCGACCTGTTCGACTGGATTTCAGCGCAGGGGCACCATTTCGGCGCCAATCACGGCGGTATCGGCTTCGTCAGCGCCGACGTGCCGAGCACAACGACGCCGTTGCGAAGCGTCGGCATCGTCGCCGACCCCGAGCAACTCCGCTATCTCGCCGAAGATATCTGTCAGGCCTGGCTGTTTTTCGACGAAAGCCTCGACGCCACGCTGCGTCCGGCCATTCTCGAACGCTACCCGCAATTCGACACGGTGCGCTGGCACCGGACGGCCGTCGACGTCATGCCGAAGGCGATCAACAAGTGGACGGGCTGCCAGTGGGTGCTGAAGCAGACTGGTTTTCATCCCGATCACGCCATCGCCTTCGGCGACGGCCTGAACGATATGGAGATGCTGCAGGGCGTCGGCCTCGGCGTCGCGATGGGCAATGGGCATCCCGAGTTGAAGGCCATCGCCAACCGCATCGCCCCGGCATTGCACATGGACGGCATCGCCACGGTCCTGAACGAACTGGCCGCACATCCGCCAAAAGGCCGCGACGACTGAACGGGCATAACAAAAAACAAAGCGGCGCCGGGAGGATCTCCCGGCGCCGCATTTTTTTACCTGCTCGGTGCTCTGTCAGGCGAAGTGATCGAAACCGACGCCAAAGCTGCCCCGGCCGCCGACGACGAGGCCGCCATTCATCCGGCCGAACAGCCAGATGCGGATTTTCTGGCCGATCCGTGCCAGTAGCGAGTGGCGAAGTTCTGACGGATACAGCCGGCAGTGCGCCTCACCCGATCCGCCGACGGACTCGATGATCGTCTTGCCTGGATGCGACAGTTGAAAGCTTTGTCCGGGCTTGAGGGAAATGTCTTCCCCGCCGTTCTCTTCGGTGATCCAGATTTCGCCATCGATGCAACGCACTTCGCAGCCGACGGTTCCGCGCAGGGAAACCGGTTCGCCAGTGATCAGATCAAGTTGCAGATACGTCGATTGGTTGAGCATGATAGATCTCCTTTGACCAGCGCGAGTTACTTGGAACAGCAGATTCGGTAGGCTTATTCTGGTCTCGCAGCACGGCGAAAACAATCGCTTTTTATTGCACATATATGTTAGTTTATTTTACATGTCGAAGCGCCTTCCATCCCTCAATGCCTTGCGCGTTTTCGTTGCCGTCGCGCGTAGCGGCGGCGTCTCGCGCGCGGCCGAAGAATTGAATCTGACGCACAGCGCTGTCAGCCACCAGATCCGTTCCTTGCAGAGCGAACTCGGCATCACACTTTTTGAAAAGCACGGGCGCGGACTGATGCTGACGGAACAGGCCAGGGACTATGTCCGGCGCATCGAGTCGGCGTTCAAAGAGATCGAGGATGCGACGCTCGACGTCAGTTCGCACAATCGCCATCGCCTGCGCATCAGCACCATCCCCTCCTTTGCCGCGCGCTGGCTGCTGCCGCGGCTGGGCGACTTCATCGCCACCTGCCCCGACGTCGACGTCGAAGTGCAGTCGTCGCACCGGCCGGCCGACATCAAGCGCGGCGAAGTCGACATCGGCATCCGTTTTGGCACCGGGCCACACCCCGGCGTCTATAGCGAGTGCCTGATGCGCGACTGGCTGTTTCCCGTCTGCTCGCCCGAATTCGCGAGAAAGTATGGGCTCGGCGACTCGTCCGGAATCGACGGCGTTCCACTCATGCACTCGGAGCGCGAACCGTGGTCATCCTGGTTCCCGGCCGCCGGGATCGTCGCCGACGAACCGGAGCACGGCATCCTGTTCAACGATTCTGCCCTGATGCTGCAAGCCGCCGCGGCCGGGCAGGGGCTGTGCCTGGCGCGCCAGTCGATCGTCTACGACGACCTGCAATCGGGGAAACTGGTGCGGCCGTTCAGTACCTACGTAGAATCGCCCTTCTCGTACTTCTTCGTCTGCCGCAAGGAAAAGGTCGACGCAGCACCGATCGCCGCCTTCAGATCCTGGATCGTGCACCAGCTCGAAGGCATCCCGCGGCTCGACTGATCTCATTCCCTGAGGAGACCCGACCATGAAAGCCATCCTGACCGGACATACGCGCGGCCTCGGCGCCGCGATTGCCGAACAACTCCTTGCGCGCGACATCCCGGTTCTCGGCCTGGCGCGCTCTGGAAACGCCGCGCTGGCGGCCCGATATCCGGCGCTGCTGACCGAAATCGCGCTCGACCTGTCGGACCCTGCAACCCTGCTGGCAGCACTTGCCGGGGAAACCGTGAAGGACTTCGTCGCCAGTGCGCAATCACTGCTGCTGATCAACAACGCCGGCATGCTGCAACCAGTCGGACGCGTCGAGATGCAGGACGCGGCGGCCATCGCCCGTACCGTCAGCCTGAATGTCGCCGCACCGCTGATGCTGACCAGCGGCATCGCGGCGCAGATGAAGGGACGACCGTGCCGCGTGCTGCACATTTCGAGCGGCGCCGGCCGTCACGCCTACCCCGGCTGGAGCATCTACTGCGCGACCAAGGCCGCGCTCGACCAGCACGCCAGCGTCATTGCACTCGACCAGAGTCCCGGTCTGAAGATCTGCAGCGTCGCGCCCGGCGTCGTCGATACCGACATGCAGACCGAGGTCCGTGCCATTCCGCCCGAACAGTTCCCGATGCGCGAGCGCTTCATCAAGATGAAGAACGAAGGCACGCTCACGCCGCCCTCGGTCGCCGCAGGAAAGCTGCTCGACTATCTATTGAGCGACGCCTACGGCACGGTGCCGCTGGCCGATGTTCGGGAACTGGCCTGAACACCCGGTTTTGCTGCAAACAAACGCTCACCGAGCACTTCGAACTTAGCCCGGCTTGCCGGCCAACATCGCCTTCATCGCCGCCAGACGGGCGGCGCCGCTGGCCTTGTCGGGCACGGTATCGGTCTTGCCGCCGGAAAAACGCAAGTCTTCCTTGCCCATTTCGGCGATGAAGCGCGATGGCTCGCAGGGAATAAGGTCGCGGCCCTGCTTGCGCTTTTCGGCATAGCTGATATGCAGCGAGCGCTGCGCGCGGGTGATGCCGACGTACATCAGGCGGCGTTCTTCCTCGAGCTTGACCGGGTCCATCGACTCGCGGTGCGGCAGCACGCCCTCCTCGACGCCAACCAGGAAGACGTGCTTGAACTCCAGCCCCTTGGCGGCGTGCAGCGTCGACAGTTGCACGGCGTCGGGCCGCTCGTCGCCGTTCTGTTTGTCGAGCAGGTTGATGAGCGCGATCATCTGCGTCAGTTCGATCAGGTTCTTGCCGTCTTCCTCGCCTTTCTTGGCGAGCCACTTGACGAGTTCCTGCATGTTGTCCCAGCGCGACAGGGCGACGCGCTTGTCGTCCTCGTCGTGCAGCCAGGCTTCGTAGCCGATGGCGGCGAGCAGGTCGTTCATCACTTCCTCGACCGGCTCTTTCGCAGCGCGGTATTCGAGGCGATTGATGAACTCGCAGAATTCAAGCAGCGGCCCGAGCTGGCGCGCCTGGACGCGATGCGCGAAGCCTTCCTCAAACGCGGCGGCGAACAGCGAAATGTGCCGCTCGCCGGCGTAGGTGCCGAGCGCTTCCAGCGTTGTGCCGCCTACGCCGCGCTTCGGCGTGGTTACGGCGCGGATGAAGGCCGGATCGTCATCGGGGTTGGCCAGCAGGCGCAGGTAGGAGGTGATGTCCTTGATCTCGGCCTTGTCGAAGAACGACTGCCCTCCCGAGAGCAGGTAGGGAAGGCGCTGGTCGCGCAGATGCTTCTCCAGCCCGCGTGCCTGAAAGTTGCCGCGATAGAGGATGGCGTAGTCGGAAAACTTGGTGCGGTGCTCGAACTTGTGCGCCTGCAATTTCATGACAACGTTTTCGGCTTCCTTCTCGCTGTCCTTGCAGACGGTGACCGTAATCGCGTCGCCGTTGCCTAGGTCGGACCACAGTTTCTTGTCGAACAGCTTTTCGTTGTGTCCGATCAGCGCATTAGCCGCCTTGAGGATGCGCACGGTCGAGCGGTAATTCTGTTCGAGCTTGATCAGCTTGAGATTCGGGTAGTCGCGCGGCAGGCCGCGCAGATTCTCGATGTCGGCGCCGCGCCAACCGTAGATCGCCTGGTCGTCGTCGCCCACCGCCGTAAACGCCGCGCGCGGGCCGGCGATCTGCTTGAGCAGGCGGTACTGGCAGGCGTTGGTGTCCTGGTACTCGTCGACGAGCAGGTAGCGCAGGCGGTTCTGCCACTTGTCGAGGATTTCCGGGTGCTTGTCGAACAGCTCGACCGGAAGGGAAATGAGATCGTCGAAATCAACGGCCTGATAGGCCTTGAGTGTCGCCGAATAGCTGGCGAAGGCCAGCGCGGCAAGCTTCTCGGTTTCGCTCTCGGCATTCTTCAGCGCCAGATCGGGCGACGTCAGCGCGTTCTTCCAGTTGGAAATCAGCGTTTGCAGGCGGCGGATAGTCGCCTTATCTACGCTGCCGGAGAGGTCGGAAATGATGCCGTAGCAGTCGGTCGAATCGAAGATCGAAAAGCGCGGCTTGTAGCCAAGCGCCTTGGCTTCCTCGCGCAGGATACGCACACCGAGCGAGTGGAAGGTCGAGATGGTCAGGCCTTTCGGCTTGTCCTTCAGTAACTTGCCGACGCGCTCCTGCATCTCTTTCGCCGCCTTGTTGGTGAAGGTGATGGCGGCGATGTTCGACGGCGAGAAACCGCAGTCCTCGATCAGGTAGGCGATTTTCTGCGTAATGACGCGCGTCTTGCCCGAACCGGCACCTGCCAGAACGAGCAGTGGGCCATCAAGGTAACGGATGGCTTCACGCTGGGGGGAATTGAGTAGTGCAGACATCGTATGTAAAAGCCATTAACCACAACGACACAACGGGCGCGACGAAAACCAAACAACGACATTGTGTTCGTTGTGCCCGTTGTGGTTAAGAATCAGAAATACTGGAGTGCCAGCAAGGCCAGCAGCAGCGCGGCGATCGCGCCAAGCAAGCGGTTCTGCCGGCGTTGCGTGGCGACAAGTTCGGCCAGGATCGGCGAGAGTTCAGCCGCCGGCTCGCGCGTCAGCGCCTGATGCACGAGGCGCGGCAGCTGCGGCATGAGGCGCGCCCAGTTCGGCGCTTCGTTCTGTAGATTCCTGGCAAAGGCACGCGGCCCGAGCTGCTCACCCATCCAGCGTTCGAGGAAAGGCTTGGCCGTTTTCCAGAGATCGAGATTCGGGTCGAGTTGCCGCCCGAGGCCTTCGATGTTGAGCAGCGTCTTTTGCAGCATGAAAAGTTGCGGCTGAATCTCGACGTTGAAGCGGCGTGAGGTCTGGAACAGTCGCAAGAGCACGCGGCCAAATGAGATCTCGCTGATCGGCCGGTCGAAGATCGGTTCGCAGACGGCGCGGATCGCCGCTTCGAACTCGTCGACGCGCGTGTCGGCGGGCGCCCAGCCGGCTTCGATGTGCGCCATCGCCACGCGCTTGTAGTCACGACGGAAGAAGGCGAGGAAGTTCTGCGCCAGGTAATTCTTGTCCACGTCGGTCAGTGTGCCGACGATGCCGAAATCGAGCGCGATGTACTTGCCGAGATTGACCGGATCGATCGCCACAAAGATGTTGCCCGGATGCATGTCGGCGTGGAAGAAACCGTCGCGGAAAACCTGCGTGAAGAAGATCTCGACGCCGGCCTTCGAAAGCGCGGAAAGATCGACGCCGGCCGCGACGAGCGCGTCCTTCTGGCTGATCGGCAAACCGCGCATGCGATCCATGACCATCACCGTCGTCGTGCAGTGATCCCAGAACACTTCCGGCACCAGCAGCAGTTTCGAATCGGTGAAATTACGCCGCAGTTGCGAACAATTGGCCGCCTCGCGCATCAGGTCGAGCTCGTCGTGCAGGTACTTGGCGAACTCGGCGACGACTTCGCGCGGCTTCAGGCGCTTGCCGTCGGACCAGATCTTCTCGAGCAGCCCGGCCATCGTGTCGAGCAAGGCCAGATCGTGATCGATGACGCCGTGCATGTTCGGGCGCAGGATCTTGACTGCGACCTCGTGTCCGCCGTCCTCGGGACGCAGCTTGGCAAAATGCACCTGCGCGACCGAGGCGCTTGCCACCGGAACCGGGTCGAACTCGGCAAACACTTCGCTCGCCGGCCGACCGTAGGCTTCCTCGATCTGCTTCAGCGCCAGTTCCGGCGAAAAAGGCGGCACGCGATCCTGCAACTTGGCCAGTTCGTCGGCAATATCGAGCGGCAGCAGATCGCGGCGCGTCGACAGCACCTGCCCGAACTTGACGAAGATCGGCCCCAGCGCTTCCAGCGCCAGACGCAAGCGCTCCGAACGCGGCTTGTCGAAGCGGCGCCAGAAATGGACGATGCGCGACAGCGCCGCCAGCCGGCCGCTCGGTTCATGTTCGAGAATCATCTCGTCGAGCCCGAAACGGCTGGACACGCTGAGAATCTTGGCAAGACGGAAAAGACGCATGGGACGGGATCGAATCGGCAGAGACGACGCAGGAAAAGCAAAGGCGAGAGTTTATCCCGAATCACTCCGGCGCCGAACGCGGCGCGCACAAATGCCGGCCACGCGGAGATGGCCGGCAGGTACCAAATCGCCGCTATCGTGCTATTTCACGCAGACGACCGGCAGATGCGACAGATGCAGCACCTTGCGCGAAATCGAACCGAGCGAGAAACCGGAGATCGCACCGAGTCCGCGGGTACCGAGCACGATCGTGTCGCACCCGAGCTTCTCGGCCAATGCCACCACCTCTTCTGCGACGTCGCCGATGCGGGCATGCATACGGTTCGGGATATCCACCGCCTTGAGAAGGTCATGCGCAGATTTCATCGTCTGGTGTGAGAGTGCCGCCAGGTGGGCACGAATGGCCTCGGGCTCCATACCGCGCGTCTGCCAGGCGACCGGCTTCGGCTCGACGTTGACCAGATGAATCTCGACCGGCCCGTGCTCCTTGACGAAATTGACGGCAAACAGAACGGCGTGATCCGAGTGCTGCGAACCATCCACGGCAATCAACAGTTTGCGCATGTTGCTCTCCTCTCACCGGTTTGAACTCCTGATTCAGAAACGGCTGCGAACCGCCAGCCGCCCACTCGCTTTCAATATAGACACTATCGCGACGGTCGGCCCACTCCTTCATACCCAGACTTCGCTGGCATCGAAATTGCTCAGGATCGGGGCACCGTTTGTTTCTCATGCGCCGTGAGCAGCAGGCCGCGCCGAATTGCAAGGCCAATGCCAACTTCATTTCACAGCCGGTCTTGCGCACATTTTTGGTGCCCGTATCCGCGGAAGCGCAGTATTGGTGCGGACTCTGGCGCCTGAAAACAAACGGATTTTTCCTTGACCAGAGGCCTGTTTTCCACTAACGTCAACCGGTTTTTTGGTCCATTCAAATCCAATCCGAAGGAGGCTGTACCAATGCATAAATCGACTTTCGTCAAACTCGCTGCCGCCGCGCTCGTCGCATCGGCGTTCTCGCTGCCCGCCTCCGCTGCCGACGTCATCAAGCTCGGTGTCGCCGGCCCGCACTCCGGCGACCTCGCACCCTACGGCCTGCCAAGCAAGGACGCCGCCGAAATGGTCGTGGCCGACGTTAACGCCGCCGGCGGTATCAACGGCAAGAAAGTCGAACTGATGATGGTCGACGATCAGTGCAAACCGGAAATCGCCACCAACGTCGCAACGAAGCTCGTCTCCGAAGGCGTGAACATCGTCATCGGCCACGTCTGCTCCGGCGCCACCAAGGCGGCAATGGGCATCTACAAGGACGCCAAGATCATCGCCATCAGCCCGTCGGCGACCAACCCGCCGCTGACCAAGGGCGGCGAGTACCCGAACTTCTATCGCACGATCGCTCCGGACGACGACCAGGCTGTGCTCGCGGCAGCTTTCGCCACCGACAAGCTGAACGCCAAGAAAATCGCGATCATTCACGACAAGGGCGACTACGGCAAGGGCTTCGCCGACTTCTGCAAGGAAGCCATCGAGAAGGGCGGCAAGGCCAAGGTCGTGATGTATGAAGGCATCCAGCCGGGCGCCATGGACTACTCGGCCGTCATCCAGAAGCTGCGCTCCGAAGGCGCCGACACGCTGATCTTCGGCGGCTACCATCCGGAAGCCTCGAAGCTCCTGTCGCTGATGAACAAGAAGAAGATCAAGGTTCCGTTCATCGGTCCCGATGGCCTCAAGGGCGACGGCTTCCTGAAGATCGCCGGCAAGGATGCCGAAGGCGTCTACGCCACCGGCCCGATGGACGTCACCAAGTTCCCGGTCAACGCCAAGGCGCACGCCGACTACAAGACCAAGTTCGGCAAGGAACCCGGCACCTTCTTTGACCAGGCTTACGCGGCGACGCTGGCGGCACTGAACGCGATCAAGGTCGCCAACGGCACCGACTACGAAGCGCTGGGCAAGGCGCTGAAGACCAGCACGATCGAGACCTCGGTCGGCAATATCAAGTTTGACGCCAAGGGCGATGCCGAAGGCGTCGGCTTCTCGGTCTACCAGGTCAAGGGCGGAGCCTTCGCCGAGGTCAAGTAAGGACCAGCTTCGACAATAGGTATCAGCCGGGAGACGGTCCTCGACCATCTCCCGGTTTTTTAATTTTGTGTCTGCCTGGAGCGACGCCCGCGTCGCGCAGAATTGCAGACCGGGATCGTGCTCCTGCACCCCCCGGTTTTCCCCATCTCAATTGCTAACGGTCTATCCATGGATTTTGAGTATTTGTTCGAGTTGCTATGCGGCGGCGTGGTCAAGGGCAGCATCTATGCCCTGATCGCCCTCGGCTACACCATGGTGTACGGCATCATTCAGCTGATCAACTTCGCCCACGGCGAGGTGTACATGATCGGCGCCTTCGTCGCCTTCATCATCGCCGGCATCATGACGCTGACCGGTTACAGCGGCATGACGGTGCTGGTGCTGGCGGCCATCGTCGCCGTGATCTATGCAGCGGCCTATGGCTACACGCTGGAAAAGATCGCCTACCGTCCGCTGCGCAAGGCGCCGCGTCTGTCGCCGCTGATCAGCGCCATCGGCGCGTCGATTTTCCTGATGAACTACGTCCAGCTGGCGCAAACGCCTGACTTTCTCCCGTTCCCGGAGCTGGTCACCGATTTCGAGTTCATGGAACCGATTTCGCGCTACATCAGCTCGGTCGATATGGTCATCCTGGTCGTAACGACGGTGACGATGATCGCGCTCACGGTGCTGATCAAATACACGAAGATCGGCAAGGCCATGCGCGCCACGCAGCAGGACCAGGTGATGGCCCGTCTGGTCGGGATCAACGTCGACCGCGTCATCTCGGCGACGTTCATCATCGGTTCGGTGCTGGCCGCCATCGCCGGCGTGCTGATCGCTTCGCGTACCGGCCAGATCAACAGCGCCATCGGCTTCATGGCCGGCCTCAAGGCGTTCACGGCGGCGGTCCTCGGCGGCATCGGAAACATTCCCGGCGCGGTCCTCGGCGGACTGGTGCTCGGCATCGCCGAAACGCTCGGCGCGGGGTATATCTCCAGCGCCTATGAAGACGTGTTCGCCTTCGGTCTGCTGGTCCTGATTCTCATCCTGCGCCCCGCCGGCCTGCTTGGCAAAGCAGTTAAACAGAAGGTGTAAGGCTATGGCTCACTTGAAACGCTCCATCGGAATCAGTCTCTGGTTCATGTTCCTCACCCTGCCGCTGATGGTGGTCCGGGTCAATACGATCAACAACGAAATCGAATGGCGCTGGTCGAACATGCTGTGGGTTGGACTGTGCGCCTTCGCCCTCGCCTGGTTCTGGCACTTCTCGGTCGAACGGCGCGCCGCGCGCCGCGAAGAGGAAAAGGCCGACACCCAGCCGGCAGTCGAAAAGCTCTCGCTGGCGCAGCGGCTGGCCGACGATCCGGTCCTCGGGAAACGGCTGCTGCTGGTAGCGGCGGTGGTCGCGCTGGTCTTCCCGTGGCTCGTCTCGACCGGGCAGAACTTCTACCACGTGAACGTCATGGTCAGCGCGCTGATCTTCGTCGTGCTGGGTCTCGGCCTCAATATCACCGTCGGCCTGGCCGGGCTGCTTGATCTTGGCTACATCGCCTTCTTCGCCGTCGGCTCGTATACCTACGCCCTGCTCAGCAAGAACTTCGACCTCGGTTTCTGGACCTGCCTGCCGCTCGGCGGCGTAATGGGGATGCTGTTCGGCATCGTCCTCGGCTTTCCGATCCTGCGCCTGCGCGGCGACTATCTGGCGATCGTCACCCTCGGTTTCGCCTCGATCACCAAGATCGTCCTGGAGAACTGGGACACGGTCTTCGGCGGCGCCGCCGGTATCGCCGGCATTCCGCGCCCGGAGTTCTTCGGCATGGCGCTCGACGGCCGGCAGAAGTCGGTCTATAGCTACTACATAGTACTTGCGCTGGTCGGGCTCACGATCCTGGTGACCAACCGGCTCAAGAACTCCCGTATCGGCCGCGCCTGGATGGCCCTGCGCGAGGATGAAATTGCCTGTGTGGCAATGGGCGTCGACATGGCCCGCACCAAGCTGTCGGCCTACGCGCTCGGTGCCTTCTGGGCCGGTCTCGTCGGCGTCGTCTTTGCCGCGCACAACAACTTCATCAATCCGGACAGCTTCACCTTCATGGACTCGGCGATGATCCTGGCCATGGTCGTGCTCGGCGGCATGGGCTCGATCCTCGGGGTGATCATCGCCTCGCTCGCGCTCAAGCTGCTTCCCGAGTATCTGCGCGCCTTTGCCGAGTACCGGATGCTGGTCTTCGGCGCGGTGATGGTGCTGATGATGATCTTCCGACCGCAGGGGCTGATCAGCAACATGCGCCGCAAGTACGAACACGATGCCGTTAAGGGGAGGAAGACCGATGGCAGCAAGTAAAGGCAAGAAGCTGCTCGAGGTCAGCAACCTGAGCATGGAGTTCGGCGGCCTGCGCGCCATCGACAACGTCAGCCTCGACATCTTCGAAGGCGAAATCGTCGCCCTGATCGGCCCGAATGGCGCCGGCAAGACGACCTTCTTCAACTGCGTCACCGGCATCTACGAACCGACCCACGGCGACGTGACGATTCACCCGCCCGGCGGCAAGAGCCGGCGCGTCAACGGCATGAAGCCGAACAGCATCACCACGCTCGGCATGGCGCGTACCTTCCAGAACATCCGCCTATTCCCGGCCATGACGGTGCTGGAGAACGTGATGATCGGCCGCCATTGCCGTACGCGCACCAGTATCGTCGACGCGATCCTGAACACGCCGAAGTCGAAGCGTGAGGAGAGGGAAACCGTCGAGCGCTGCTACCGCTTGCTGGAAAAAGTCGGCCTGGCCGACGTCGCCGACGAGTTCTCGCGCAACCTGTCCTACGGCGCGCAACGGCGCCTGGAGATCGCCCGCGCCCTGGCGACCGATCCCTTCCTGCTGCTGCTCGACGAACCGGCGGCCGGGATGAACCCGCAGGAAACGCACGAACTCGACGAACTGATCGTGCGCATCCGGGACGAGGAAAAAGTATCCATCCTGCTCATCGAACACGACATGAAGCTGGTGATGAGCATTTCGGACCGCATCTACGTCGTCGAATACGGCAAGGAGATCGCCCAGGGAACGCCGCGCGAGATCAAGGAAAACAAGAAAGTGATCGAGGCCTATCTCGGTGAGGAAGCCCATGCTTGAAGTACGCAACATCCAGACCTATTACGGAAACATCCAGGCGCTCAAGAACGTCTCGCTGACGATCAACGAGGGGGAGATCGTCACCTTGATCGGCGCCAACGGCGCGGGAAAAAGCACGACGCTGATGTCGATCTGCGGCGTGACGCCGCCGCGCCACGGCGAGATCCGTTTCCGTGGCCAGCCGATCCAGAATCTCTCCGCTGAGAAAATCGTCAG
>JAGNOM010000185.1 GCA_017990155.1 Propionivibrio sp.
GATACGAGTCGCCAGATCCACTTCGACATCGCTGAAGGCGATCAGCTTGTCCTCGCCGGTAGGGGCGCCGGGAATTGCGGCAACGCGGCGGCGCAGGACCGCCTGGATACGGGCGATCAATTCGCGCGGGTTGAACGGTTTGGGCAAATAGTCGTCGGCGCCCATTTCCAGGCCGACGATCCGGTCGATCTCGTCACCCTTTGCGGTCAGCATGATCACCGCCTGTTCAGGATCGCTCGCGCGCAAGCGACGGCAAATCGACAGGCCGTCCTCACCTGGAAGCATGAGATCCAGGACGATCAGGTCGAACATGTCGCGAGCCAGTGCCTTGTCCATCGCCTCGGCATTTTCTGCCGTCTTTACCACAAAGCCGTTTTCGCCGAGATAGCGTTGCAGGAGCTCGCGGAGTCTTTTGTCGTCGTCGACGACGAGTATTTTTCGGTCAGCCATCGTTGAATCGTAACCGGAAAGCGCATGGGGCTGAAAGTCCGACGATGCGATTCGAGAATCTGGTTTGTGTGCGAATGCGTCTGCTCGCTGTGCGAGAAACATTTCCTTACAATTGCAAAGCATTTGGATGAATGCATCGATTCGATGCGTTGGCATACTGATCAATGTGCTGCGTTGCAGCTTTTTCTGGACTTCTCGCCATGATTGATTTGCGTGTGCTCGTCAGGGGCAGTTTTGCTGTCGCGATGATGCTCGCCCAGATTTTTCTGGTCGTAGATGCGCAGGCCAAGGATATCCGATGGCTTCGTGAGGAGCAGGGGGCAAAAGGACGAGAGCAATCCCGGCGGCAGGAAGCGCAGTCATGGCCGCAGCGGCAACAAAAGGGCGCCGATGAAGGCCGTCGTGCGGAGCAGAGAATGTCACAGGATGAGCGGCGCCAGTTACGGCGCGATATTCGCGATGCGGGGCGCGAAATCTATCCGCCACGCAAGTAACGATCGGAAGGGCACGATATTCAGCCAAACCCATTGCTTTTATGGGTGAATGGCGGTAATTCTCATTGCCATCAACGTGATTAGGGCGCAAACTAAGGCCCATTTTTCTCAAGCCGTATAGGGATCCCACATGAATGCATCGATTCTCAAGTTTCTGAGGGCCAATGGCGAACAACTCGACTCGGAGATTTCGCAGGCTTTGCACATTCCGTTGCCACAGCTGAGAAACCAGGTGGCGGAACTTTCCGCGAGCGGCGAAGTGATTTGTTGCCAGGTGACGCGTTTCATCGATGGCAAGAAGATTGAAGGGACGAGCTGCCGCCTTTCCTGCGATTTGCCGGCGCCTGCGCGGGGACGCAAGCCGGGGGTCAAGCGCGATCCAAATGCAGATCTGATTCCGGAATAGCGGGTCCGTCTATTGCTTCTGTCCGGCTGGTCGCGGCCAAAAAGACGACAATGCAACAACGCCACCTCAAGGGTGGCGTTGTTGCATTTGAGGAACTGTTTGCTTACTGCGCGACTTCCGCACTATCGCTTGCATGGACCTCGGTTGCCGTGGAGGCAGCACCTGGCTTGTGGTGCGCATCCGGATGCCAGCCCATACTGAAGTAGAGGACTGTGAAGCCGACGACGTAGGCCAGGGCGACGTGCCAACCATGGCGCAGCCAGTTGCCGACGGACTTGGCTTCGGGATACATGTTGGAAAGTGCGACACCGGACGATGAGCCGAACCAGATCATTGAACCACCAAAGCCGACGGCGTAGGCGAGGAAACCCCAGTCGTAACCGCCCTGTTTGAGCGCCAACGCAGTCAGCGGAATGTTGTCGAAGACGGCTGAGACGAAACCGAGGCCGAGTGCGGCAAGAGCTGATGCAGGCGGCAGTTGCTCGACCGGCATCATGGATGCGCAGGTGACCAGTGAAAGCAGGAAGATGGTTCCCTTGAAGGTCTCTGGCAGCACTTCCCAGTCGGGACGACGAACCGGGATCGAAAGGAAGATCGCGGCCCAAACCGCCACACCAATGAAGGGGAAATGATCAGCCAGTGCGCTGAACTTCACGTTGATCACGACATTGGTGGCAATGGCGAACACCAGAATCATCGCAACGATACCGATCCGGGCCTTGTCGATTCGGGTGTGGGCGTGTGAATTCTTGATGATCGGCGAATGAGCATGCTGTTGCTTGGCGCCAAAGTAGGCGGTGATGCAAAGTGCGACGATGGCGGCGACATAGGCGTCGAGAACCGTGATCGGGCTGATACCGTCGATCCACATCATGGTTGTTGTTGTGTCGCCGACGACCGACCCGGATCCTCCGGCGTTTGATGCGGCGACAATCGAGGCTAGATAGCCGACGTGCACCTTGCCCTTGAAGAGCTGGTGTGCCATCGCACCACCGATCAGGGCGGCGGCGATGTTGTCGAGAAAGCTGGAAAGAACGAAGACCATGACCAGCAGGAGGAATCCGCCCTTCCAGTCGTTGGGGAGATACTTGGGCAGGATGACCGGGACGTGGCTCTTTTCAAAGTGCCGTGAGAGTAGCGCAAAACCCATCAGCAGGCAGAGCAGATTGGCCAGGACGACCCATTCGTGCTGAAAGTGGCCGACGAGACCGATCAGGCCTTCGCCGGTCTTGAAGCCAGTGAAAATCAGTTTG
Source organism: Propionivibrio sp. (assembly GCA_017990155.1). GTDB lineage: Bacteria > Pseudomonadota > Gammaproteobacteria > Burkholderiales > Rhodocyclaceae > Propionivibrio. The sequence goes on from JAGNOM010000185.1 coordinate 2,604, forward strand.
TAGATCGAGATCGTTACCAGACCGGTCAGACCAACATAGAGCGTATGGTCGTGGAAGAGTGCGACGCCAAGCAGCGTGAGTGCAAAGAGAATGAAATCGAGCGGAATGCCGGCGACCATGATCGATTCACCAGCCCAAGCGGGAAGTGCGAGTCCGAAAAGTAGTAGAAAGACGCTGAAAATACGGCGAAAAGCAGTGTTCATCGGACTATTCCCGCAAAAATTCCAAAATTCTACTCCGAAAGCCGGGGCGGGTCGATTGGTGGCGGGCTGGAACACGGCATTGGACTGGGCCGAGTCGGTTTCCTCATCGGCCGATTTGGCTATTCCTTCAGTGCTTCGACGAGCGTATTCGCATTGTGCCGCATCATGTCTAGATACGTGACCACAGGGCCATCGTCCTTGGACAAGGCATCGGAATACAGCGTGCCGCCGATTTTCGCGCCGGATTCCTGACGGATGCGCTCGAGAAGTCGCGAGTCGGAAATGCTCTCGACGAAGACCGCGGGAATCTTGTCGCGACGAATCTGCTTGATGATGCGGCCGATGTCGGCCGCCGATGGTTCGGCATCGGTATTGATACCGACGGGGGCGATGAAGTCCAGGCCGTAGGCCCGAGCGAGGTAGCCGAACGCGTCATGCGTTGTTACGACCTTGCGTCGCGATTTCGGTATCGAGTTGAAGGTTTTCCGCAATTCGGTGTCGAGCGCACCGATTTCCTGCCGGTATTTTTCAACATTTGCCTGGTAACTCGTCTTGCCCGAAGGATCGATCTCGCCTAGTGCCTTACCGATGTTATCGACGTAGATCAGTGCATTGGACAAATCCTGCCAGGCGTGCGGATCGACGTTGTCATGGTGACTGTCATGGTGATCATGCGCGCTTCGTTGCAATGTCCGGATGCCGTTGGTTGCGGTCGCAACCTTGCCTCGATAACCGGACGACTTGATCAGGCGCTCAAGCCATCCCTCAAAACCCAAACCGTTAACGACCACCAGTCGCGCCTGAGCAATGGCTTTTGCATCCGCCGGCGTCGGCTGGTAAACGTGCGCGTCCGCATTCGGGCCGACGAGCGTATGAACTTTCATGCGATCGCCGCCGACACGCTGAGTGATATCGCCCAGGATGCTGAAAGTCGTGACGACTTCGATTGGCTCCGCTGCGAATGCCGGAAAAGCGGCCAACAATGCGCTCATCAGCCACAGGCGCGCGCGCGCCAGGATACGGGAATCCATGAATACTCCTTTGGCGGTCGGTTGAAAACTAACGTTCGAAATGCCAGCGCGGCCGCAAGTGTGCGACGACCGGGCCGAGCCGCCCGACCAGCATCGACAGGACGTAAAGCCCGCCGAGTGTCAGTACGATGGCGGGGCCCGCTGGCAGGTTGACGTAGTACGAAAGAAGCAATCCGACCATCGAACCCGTGAAGGCGATCGCGACGGCGACCAGGAGCAGCGGGACGATGTTGTTCACCCACAGGCGCGCGGCAGCGGAGGGCAGGATCATGATGCCGACAGCCATCAATGTCCCCAGCGCGTGGAAGCCGCCGATCAGGTTGAGGACGAGCAGGATCATGAAGCCATAGTGTGCGATCGGACTCAGTCGACTGACTCGGGCGAGATAGGTCGGATCGCAGCATTCGAGGACGATCAATCGCAGCCCGACGGCGATCGCGACAATCGACAAGGAAGCAAAGCTTGCGAGCAGCAGCAGCGCCGCATCGTCGAGCGCGAGAACGCTGCCGAACAATACGTGCAACAGATCGACGCTGCTGCCGCGCATGGAAATGATGAGTACGCCGGCCGAGAGCGACATCAGGTAGAACGTGGCCAGGCTGGTGTCTTCCTTGATCACCGAGTTGCGCGCGACGCCGCCGGCCAGTAACGCCACGGCAATTCCGGCGACGAGGCCGCCGACGGTCATCGCCGAGAGGGACAGTCCGGCGATCAGATAACCGATCGCCGCACCCGGAAGAATCGCGTGTGAAATGGCGTCGCCGGCCAGGCTCATGCGGCGCAGCATCAGGAAAACACCGATTGGCGTTGCGCCGAGCGAAAGGGCGAGGCAGCCAGCGAGCGCGCGGCGCATGAATCCGAATTCGATGAACGGCGCGATCAGCGGGAAGCCGGTGAGGAAATCGATCAAGTTTTTCATGGCTGAACGCGCTGGCCGGGATCGTTGTTGTCGATATGGCAAATCGCCGCGTGCGAGAAATCGCCCCGCTTTTCGGTGAGTTGCCGAGCGCGCAGCAGGTTCGCTTCGCTGAGAACATCGGCGGTCTTGCCCGTCGCCACGGTTTCGCGGGCAAGCAGCAAGGTCTCCGGATATTCCTGACGAACGTGTTCGAAATCGTGCAGCACGCTAATGACCGTTCGACCTTCCTTGTTCCACTGGCGAACCAGCGCCGCGAGGTCTTGCACTGTGTTGGCGTCGATTGCACCGTAGGGCTCATCGAGTAACACGAGCGGCGAGTCCTGCAGAATCACGCGGGCGAATCGGGCGCGCTGCAATTGGCCGCCCGAGAGTTGGCCGATGGGGCGATCTTCGAGTCCGCTCAGTCCGACCGCGGCAATTGCTTCATCAACACGATGTCGTGCGTGACGGTTGAAGCCCCTGAACGCGCCGAATTTCGCCCAAAGGCCCATGGCGACAAAATCGTGGATGACAATCGGAAAGCTGCTATCAACGGTTGACTGCTGCGTGAGGTAGGCGATGGACTCGCGCTTGATGCCGTTCAGGCGCACCTGGCCCTGCATCGGCCGCAGTTCGCCGACGATTCCTTTGAGTAGCGTTGATTTTCCTGCACCGTTGGGCCCGACGACCGCCAGCAGGCTGCCCTTGGCGATTTCACCTTTCAAGTGGTGAACCGCCGGGTGGCGGTCATAGCCCAGGGTGAGATTCTCGAAACCAACGATGGCCGAAGCAGACTGCGTCATGCAAGCGCCCACAAAGTGGTGATCCAGAGCAGTAGCAATGCACCTAGCGCAAACGCCAGGCGCGCGATTGCGCTGCTGCCAAGTGGCGTGTTTGGCCGGTGCTTGCGCGGAAGATGAGGCTGGGAAGTCGAGTCAGGCATGCGCGGATCGGAGTCGGCGTGGGAGATCGGCCATGCTGCCTGATCTGGTGCTCAAATGCAACTAGGTTGCACTAAGGGGTCGATGGGGGGCAAGGCTCAAAAGCGGAGATTGCAGAGGCGCTTGCCCAACGGAGAAAATGAGGCGGCGAAACGGACGTACTGACCGCTGGGGTAAAATCGCCGCATGAATGACGAATACTATATGCGCGAGGCGCTCTCGATGGCGCGTTCGGCCGAGTGTCTGGGCGAAGTTCCGGTCGGTGCCATTGTGGTTCGAGAAGGGGTCAT
>JAGNOM010000186.1 GCA_017990155.1 Propionivibrio sp.
TTCTGGTGCGCGGCCAATTCCAGGCGGTCCTTGAATTGCGCCGGTACCGTCGATCGGTGAGTCGTTACATGGGCGATCTGACGTTGGGAGAGCCAGAGGCGAATGCCCACCATCAGGGTGAGCGCGAGGAGAAAGGCAGTAGAAAAGGAATGGGTCATTCAGTGAGCTGTGAGAAAATCGGGGTTTCCGAAAGATGGGCAGATTATATGGCACAGGACGCGAATAACCTCGTCTGGCTGGACATGGAAATGACTGGCCTGGAACCGGAGCGTGAACGCATCATCGAGATGGCGATGATCGTAACCAACAGCAATCTGGAAACAGTGGCTGAATCCCCGGTGTGGGTTGTGCACCAGTCGGATGAACTGCTCGATACGATGGACGACTGGAACAAGAAAACCCACGGCGGAACCGGCTTGATCGCCAGGGTTCGTGAATCAGCGCTTGATGAAGCTGCCGTCGAAGCGGCGGCGCTGGCGTTTGTTCGGGAGTACGTACCGGAGCGCACCAGCCCGATGTGTGGAAATTCGATCGGCCAGGATCGGCGTTTCATGGTGCGTTACATGCCGCAACTCGAAGCCTGGTTCCATTACCGCAACATCGACGTGAGTACGCTCAAGGAGTTGTGCCGGCGCTGGAACCCGGATCTCGCCAAGGGCTTCGTGAAGAAATCCGACCACACGGCGCTGACCGATATCCGCGAATCGATCAACGAGTTGAAGTACTACCGCGAGCACTTCATCAAGTCTTGATCGGCAGCTTCAGGAGTCCTGTTTTGGATTCGCCCAGGACTGGAATCGAAGATCGCCGAGTCCTGACGATTTCAGCGTGTTTGCGTCGCGTCGATAAAGCCGGAACTTCTCGCTCGACCGTCGATCGCCCGGACGACTCCCTTCCCAGGCCTTGCGCCAGCCTGCGTTAGCCATTTTTGCGGGGTCGCGCGGCTCGCCTTGGACGATGAGCCAATGGCAGTTCTTGGCTGCCGCGCTAGACAGGGGGGTGGTGCGAATGCCGTTGAAGTAGTCGAGCGTACTCAGGACGGCATCGGAAAGGTTGGCGTTTGCAATGCATCCCGCTTGCGCTGGAAGCGCCTTCGCCAAGCCGGCCGAAACGGAGCGATATGTCTTTCCGTAATCGATCCAGGGCATCCAGAGCGTAGCGACCAATACCCAGAAGAGCGTCAGGCCGGCCATCCAGTGCATGATGCCCCGCATCGGAGACTTCGGGCTGGTGGCGATCATCCAGAACCAGATCAACGAAAGCGACAGGGCAAAAACAAACGCCAGCGGATGGAAGTGCCCGACGAAGCCCGGCTCAAGCCGGACCGCTTGCCGCGCCAATCGAGCCGGCCAACCGAAAACCATCGCGCTCCAGACGACCCAGCAGACCGCCAGGAAGAAGGTGAAGGTCATCATGCCGAACCAGTCGAATGCGTTGGCAGCACCACGGCGCAGTGTGCCGACTCCGGGTACGGCCAGGAGAACCAGTGGCGGCAGGAGCAATAGCGCGGCCGAGCTACGCAGCTCGACGAGCAAACCGAGAATGAGCAAGACCGCGAGGAACGAGAGCCCGGGAAAGGCGATTGCGTGCGTTCGATAAAGACGACGTTTCGACCACAAGGTCCACGCGGCCAGGGGGAGTGCGGGCCAGGCGTACCACAGCAGCAGATTGAGGTAGCGGGGGACGCCGGAAAGTGGATTGGCGGGCGAGTGCAACTGCGCGAGTTCATTGCGCCACAAGGCTGTCAGGTAATCCGGCGCCACGCGTTGCAAGGGGACGAGCCACAGCGAAACAATCGCCAGAGCCAGCACGGTCCCCGCTGCTACATGCAATGAAGCCTTCGCTCTGTATTCCGCATTCCAGATCGTCAGTGCGATTGCTGGCAGCAGAGTGAGCACGGGAAGCAGTCCGTTGGCTAGAAAGCCAAGCGCGACAGAGGTGCCAAAAACAAACGCGGCCTGACGTGGTCTCCTCGGCAACAAAGCCAGGCTCCAGTAGGTGGCGGTGTGTGCAGCGAGCGCCGCAAGCATTGGTTGAGCTTCGTGCGCATGAAACAGGAAGCCGATACTTCCGGCCAGCAATAGCGGTGCGGCGGCCGCGTGATCGCGTCCGTGCAGTTCGCGCGCGGCAAGCAGAATGAACTGCAGCGCCAGCAGGGTGAACAGGCCGCTGGCAAGGCGCGCGGCATCGTGCGTCGCCAGCAGCCAGGAGAACAGGTGCGCCGTCGTCGCTGCAGTCCAGTAATAGAGCGGTGCGTCCGGGTACGGCTGCCCGGCGAGTTGCGGTACAAGCCAATGGCCATGGGCGAAGATGTCGAAGGCGATCCCGATCGAAATCGCATCATCGTTCTTCCATGGGTCGTGACCGATAAGCCCGGTGAAGATATAGATAGCCAGAAGCGCAGCCAGAACCCAGCCGCTTGGCGGCAGGGAAATCCCTTTGAAACGGGGATGATCCTGGAGAAATGGCATAGTCGGTTGCGTGCCTTGAGATGTTTGTCGGGCGAAAAAAAAGCAGCCTTGCGGCTGCCTTTTCGCTGAGTCCGCAGGATCTTGCTGCCTGCGTTGGCTGGCTCAGGATGCTTTGTGCATCGAACCGTATTTCTTGTTGAACTTCTCGACGCGACCAGCGGTGTCGATGATCTTCTGCTTGCCGGTGTAGAACGGATGGCAGGCAGAGCACACTTCGACGTGAAGCGCTTTCTTCATCGTTGATTTGGTCTTGAACACGTTGCCGCAGGAGCACGTGACTTCGATTTCGTTGTAATCGGGGTGAATATCGGATTTCATCTTGAGAAATTCCTGTGAGTCAAATCTAGCCGGTTCGATGTAAACATCCGCCACTTCGGTGACCGGCTCCGGAGAACGGGCGATTATCCTTGTTTTTTCCTAAAGTTGCAATCAAACAAAGAGATGTTCGAGGTCAGCGCCGCATTGAATCAAAGAACTCGCCGTTGTTCTTGGTGGCCTTGATCTTGTCGAGCAGAAACTCCATCGCTTCGAGGTCGTCCATGTTGTACAGCAGCTTGCGCAAGACCCACATTTTTTGCAGAACGTCGGGCGTGAGCAGCAGTTCTTCACGACGTGTTCCGGAGCGATTGACGTTGATCGCCGGATAGACACGCTTTTCCGCCATGCGGCGGTCAAGGTGGATTTCCAGATTGCCCGTGCCCTTGAACTCTTCGTAGATCACGTCGTCCATGCGGCTGCCGGTGTCGATCAACGCCGTGGCGATGATCGTCAATGAGCCGCCTTCCTCGATGTTGCGTGCTGCGCCGAAGAAGCGCTTGGGTTTTTGCAGCGCGTTGGCGTCGACGCCGCCGGTCAGCACCTTGCCTGAAGCCGGCTGTACGGTGTTGTAGGCGCGTGCCAGACGGGTGATCGAGTCGAGCAGGATGACCACGTCCTTCTTGTGTTCGACGAGACGCTTGGCCTTTTCGATCACCATTTCGGCGACCTGTACGTGGCGGGTGGCCGGTTCGTCGAAGGTCGACGCGACGACTTCGCCCTTCACAGAGCGCGTCATTTCGGTTACTTCTTCCGGGCGTTCGTCGATCAGCAGAACGATCAGCGAGACATCGGGATGGTTCGTCGTGATGGCGTGCGCGATGTGCTGCATCATCACGGTCTTGCCGCTCTTCGGGCTTGAAACCAGCAGACCGCGTTGCCCTTTGCCGATCGGCGCGATGATGTCGACGATGCGGCTGGTGATGTTCTCCTCGCCACGCATGTCGCGTTCGAGTTTGAGGTGCTTTTCCGGGTGCAGCGGCGTCAGGTTCTCGAACAGGATCTTGTTCTTCGACGCTTCGGGCGGTTCGCCGTTGATCCGGTCGACCTTGACCAGCGCAAAGTAGCGCTCGCCGTCCTTGGGCGTGCGGATTTCGCCTTCGATCGTGTCGCCCGTATGCAGGTTGAAACGCCGGATCTGGCTTGGGCTGACGTAGATGTCGTCGGTGCTGGCCAGGTAGGACGTGTCGGGCGAACGCAGAAAGCCGAATCCGTCCGGAAGCGTTTCGAGCGTGCCGTCACCAAAAATGGTTTCTCCCTTTTTGGCTTGATTCTTGAGCAGCGCGAAAATCAGTTCATGCTTGCGAAGTCGGTTAGCGCCCTCGATACCGTTGGTGACGGCCATGTCGAGTAGCTGACTTACATGTAGGGCTTTGAGTTCAGAGAGGTGCATGAGGGGCAGAGAGAATGATTGGGAGATTTGACGCGCTGAGCGCTTGCGCGGACAGGGCGCGTGCGAGCGAGTGAAGAGGATGGTGCTTCGTGCTACAGGGATTTTTTGACTGGGGGTGACGCCTGAAAGTTCGATGCCGACTTTGTTATTCCTGTTATCAGGTGTCGACCGCTGGAACTTTCAGACGGAGGGTATCGACTTTACAGGTGGCTGTCAATGAATGTGCTGAGCTGCGATTTCGACAAGGCGCCGACCTTGGTGGCTTCGACGTTGCCGTTCTTGAATAGCATCAACGTTGGAATCCCGCGTACGCCGTAGCTGGCCGGTGTTTCCTGATTGTCATCGATGTTGAGCTTGGCGACTTTCAGTCGGCCGGCGTACTCCTTGGCGATTTCATCGAGAATCGGCGCAATCATCTTGCATGGACCGCACCACTCGGCCCAGTAGTCGAGCAGCACGGGTTGCTGCGATTGCAGCACATCGGCGGCAAAGGAATCGTCAGTGACGTAGTGAATATGTTCGCTCATTGGAATGCCTCAAGGGTGACTGAGAAGAGATGGGAGGTGCCAGAAGGAATGCGATTGGAAGGAATCTTCGGGTCGGCACGTCGGACTAATCGTAGCGAAAAAAAACCCGTGTGGGAAGAATGAATTTCGCACCCGAATTCGCCTTCTGAAACATCGCTCGCGAGAGAATGCTCCGGTGGAACCGTCGGTGAATGTGCTCCCCTCGAATTGTCACAAATCCCTGTTGCGACTGGGGTTTAGGCGCATTCGGGGTGGTAATGAGCTATAGTTTTCGTTCCACTTCCCCGAGCGAGAACCAAATGGCTTACGTCGTTACCGAAAACTGCATCAAGTGCAAATACACGGATTGCGTCGATGTTTGCCCCGTCGATTGCTTTCACGAAGGACCGAATTTCCTGGTGATCGATCCGGAAGAGTGTATCGATTGCACGCTCTGCGTGGCGGAGTGTCCGGCCGAAGCGATTTTCGCCGAAGACGATGTGCCGCAAATACAACAGTCGTTCATCGCCCTGAACGCTGAAATGTCCAAGGTCTGGCCGGTGATCACCGAGCGTCGCGAACCGCTGTCCGACGCCGACGAGTGGAATGGCAAGCCGGACAAGCTTGGCAAGCTTGAGCGCTGATCAGGCAATCGGAGCGCGTATGCAGCCGGATGACGACGGGCTGATGTGGACGCCCTTGCCGCCCGGCGAGGCATTTTTCGACGAACTCGCCGACTTCCTGCTGCAGAAATTTCCGCGCCTGTTTGAAACGGGCGATCTGTCGTCGCTGCGCGTGCTGGTGCCGGCGCTGCCAATGGCGGTCGAGTTGCGGTCGGCATTGCAACGAGCGGCGCAGCGATTGTCACGGCCGTTGTTCCTTCCGCAATTCGACACATTGAGCAACTGGGCGCTTGCCGCGCCGGCTGAGGGCGTTCCGGAGCCCTTGCCCGAATGCGAACGGCTCGTTCTGCTGCACGAGGCCTTGCGCGAGAAAGGCTGGTTTGACGAAGCTGCCTTGTGGGGAATCGCGTCGGAAATGGCCGGACTGTTTGACGAGATGACGGCTGCTGCGGTGTCGCTCGCCGATGACGAAGAAGCACTTGCCGAGCAGCTGCATCGTGCCTATGCGCTGCGCGTATCGGAACCGCTGGCCTTCGAGGCGCGCGTCGTGCATGAGCTCTGGCGGGCCTTGGCGTCGTCGGGCGTGCCGGACAAGGCGGCGGTCTATCGTTTGCGACTTGCCCGGTTGCTGCGTCAGGCCGAGGCTGCCGTCTCGCC
>JAGNOM010000187.1 GCA_017990155.1 Propionivibrio sp.
GCGAGTGGGAAAACCTGCTGGCGTTCCAGCGCTGGGGTATCCCGACAGCAAAGCTCGTCTGCTATGGCCTGGAGCGGCGTTTCGGAAGTTTTGTGCGTGGAGCTTTGGTTACTGAGGAGGTTCGGAGTACCACGGACCTGGCGAAGATGGTCGGTGCGCATGACGCGCGCCTGAAGAGTCGGTCATGGGTTGCCCACGTGTCCCGACAGGTGGCTCGGGCGACCCGTACCTTGCACGACGCCGGGTTCGCCCATAACGATCTGAAGTGGCGCAACCTGCTCGTCGATAGTGGCGAGCAGCCGACTGTATATCTGATTGATTGCCCCAGCGGATGCTACTGGTGGGGCGTGTTTCTTCAGTACCGGATCGTCAAGGATCTTGCCTGCCTGGATAAAGTCGCCAAATACAACCTGACTCGTACCCAGCGCTTGCGATTCTATCTGGACTACGCCCAGCAGAATCGGTTGAGCACGATGGACAAGCAGCGCATCCGCCGGATACTCGGCTTTTTTTCAGGGCGCGAGTAGAAGAACTTCTCAGTGCATGGCTGGGTGTGTCGAGGCCTCAAACTTCGTGGCTCGGTAGTTTTTCGCTGAACTGCATCGCATGCAAGCGCGCGTAGTGTCCATTTTGAACGAGCAGATCGGCATGGCTGCCGCGCTCGACAATACGCCCTTGATCCATGACCATGATCACGTCGGCCTTCTCGATGGTCGACAGCCGGTGAGCGATCACAATTGTTGTCCGGTTGGATGTGACGTGATCGAGCGCCGCTTGAATGTGACGTTCGGACTCCGTGTCCAGCGCCGAGGTTGCCTCGTCCAGAATCAGGATCGGCGAGTTCTTCAGAATTGCGCGTGCAATTGCCAGGCGCTGCCGTTGTCCGCCGGAAAGCAGCACACCGTTTTCTCCGACCAGCGTGTTGAATCCATCTGGCAGGCGCTCGATGAACTCAAGGGCGTAGGCGGATTCTGCGGCTCTCCTGATGTCGTCGATTGGAGCGCCGGCCAGATCGCCGTAGGCGATGTTGTTGGCGATCGTATCGTTGAATAGCGATATCTGTTGATTGACGAGCGCGATGTGCTGCCGCAGGTTGCGCAGCGTGTAGTCCTCCACATCCACGTCGTCGATCAGGATTTGCCCGGTTTCGTGATGGTAGAAACGAGGAATGAGGCTCGCCAGCGTTGATTTCCCGCTCCCCGAGCGGCCGACGAGCGCGACCATCTGCCCCGGTTCGATCGTGAAGCTGATGTCGTCGAGCACGTCTTCCTTGCTCCCTGCGTAGCGGAACGTCAGATTTCTGACTTCGATGCGACCACTGACGCGTTCTTTCTCAACGGTACCGATGTCCACTTCAGGCGCCTCATCGAGTTGCGCGAAGATGCTCTCTGCGCCGGCCAGCCCTTTCTGGATGGTGCCGCTGACTTCGGAGAGCTGACGGATGGGCTTGGGCAGCATGCCGGCGGCGGTGATATAGGCGACCAGATCTCCTGCTGTCGACGCGCCGCGCAGAAGCAGGACCAGGAAGAGTACCGTTGCCATGGTGGTGAAAATGACGAGCTGCAATGCCGGTGTGAAGGTCGCGCCCGTCTTGACCATCTTCAGTTGCTTGCGCGTATTTTCATCACTCGCTTCACGAAAGCGGCCCGACTCGTAATCTTCGCCGCCGAAGCTGCGCACCACGCGGTAACCGTGGATGGTTTCCGAGGCAATGTGCGTGAGATCGCCCATGGCGACCTGGATTTTCCGGCTTTGCTTGCGGAACTTCCGGCTTGCGCTGCTGACCATGACGCCGATGATGGGCAGGATGGCGAACATGACCAGCGTGAGCTTCCAGTTCATCCACAGCAGGTAACCAAACAGGAAGACGACAGTCATGCCCTCGCGGATCACGACCTTGATCGCATCGGTCGCCGCACCGGTGATCATCGTTACGTTGTAGGTGATGCGCGAAACGAGGTGGCCCGAGTTGTTCTGGTCGAAGTAGGCGTTGGGCAAGCGCAGGAGGCTGTCGAACAGTTTTTGGCGAAGATCGTTGATGAGGCCGAGGGAAACCCGTGCGAGGTAGAAGTTGCCGACAAAGGAGCCAATTCCCTGCCAGGTGATGGCGAGGACGACCAGCAACGGAACGCCGTAGATGAGCTCCATCTCGCCGATCAGCGGGAAAGCGTAAGTGGGCGAAGCGGGCGATGCAGTGAGTCCGTCGACGAAGTACTTGAGAATGCCAGCCATCATCGGTTGCGACGATGAGAAGATGATGTAGCCGAGGATGCTGGTCAGAAAGAAACCGATGAACGGTTTCAGGTAGCTCAGTAGTCGAAGGTAGATTTTCAGCGACGAGGTACTGGTTGGCACAGGGCTGGACATTGGTTTTGCGATTCAATTGCGGACCGCGAATAGTAGCACGCAGCCCTGATTCCACCCGGCAGGGGCTGCAGAAGGTAAACTCGCGTTTTTTCTCCGGAAACCGACTTTGAAGACGATGGATTTAAAGGACTATCTCGCTCTGCGAGAAGGCGCGGTCGTCCTCGAGGCTGATCCCCACGGCGATAAGGTGCTGCGCCTTGTCGATGGGACGATCTTCAAGCTGTTTCGACGCAAGCGTCTGGTGACGTCGGCCGCTCTGTTTCCTTATGCGCTGAGGTTTGTCAAGAATGCTCAGGCTTTAGCCAGGCTCGGCGTGCCAGTGCCGAAAGTGCTTAACCTTGTACGAATTCCCGCGATCGCGCGTGATGCCGTGCACTATGCGCCGCTGGAAGGAGAAACCTTGCGCGGCATGGCGCGCGTGGGCTTGGCGCAGGCTGATGAAAGAAAGCTGAAGTCTTTATTTACGCGCTTCGTGATCGAGTTGCATGATCGTGGCATTTACTTCCGCTCGCTGCACATCGGAAACGTGGTGTGTACGCCGGATGGTCGTCTCGGTTTGATCGATTTTTCCGATTTGCGCATCTATCCATGGCGACTTGGTCGCTACCTGAGGGCGCGGAACATGCGGCGTATGCAGGGGATCGCTGATGAGAGGGATTGGCTGGACATCGACGCGATCCTTCAGCGCAAAGTCGAGGCGTGACCATGCGTTTCCAGTCTAGTCCGCGTCTGAGTTTTGGCTGGGCGATTGTGAGCTACCTCTTGCGTGGCCGGATGTTCAATCCGGGGGCGTATCGACCGAAGGCGGGTCACGTGGTCCCCGAGCGTTTCGTTGGTGTAGGTGTCGCAGCGTCAGATGACCCCGCGGTTGACGACTACATCCTGGCTCGTCTGAAAGAGGCCGGGATCTGGAATGTGCGCCTGGATTTCACCTACGGTGACGGCGAGCGCCCCGCCTCGCGGCTGCTTAAGCGATTGTGTGCTGATGCATTCGGCGTGACCTTGCATTTCGTGCAACCGCTCGAATCGGCAAGGCGGATGGAGCAGCCGGATGAACGTGAGAAATGGCGCGATTTTCTCGCCGAGACGCTCGATCGTTTTGGCCAGTCCGTCGCGATGGTCGAAATCGGTTCGACGATCAACCGGAAACGATGGGCCGGGTATTCGCTTGGAGGCTTTCTTTCAATGTGGGAGATCGCGCACCAGGAGATACGCTCGCGAGGCTTGCTGCTCGCGGGGCCGAGCGTCACGGATTTCGAGCCGCTGTTCAATGTGGGTGTTCTTTCCTTGCTGCGATTGCGCAACCAGCTTCCGGATATCCATACGGACAATCTGTTTTCTGAACGTTGCACCGAGCCCGAACGATACGACCATAAGGTCTTCGGCCGCTTTCTCGCACGCTTTGCGCGATTCAATCTGGTCAAGAAGGCCGTCGTCCTGGAGAAGATCGGCGCAGCGGCTGGCTTGCCGCGACTCCTCTCGCCCGCAGCCTTCTGGACACTTCCCCGTATCGAGCGCATGTTGCCGGACAGCGAGGAGAAACAGGCGGACTACCTTGCTCGCTACATGGTTCTCTGCGCTGCGTCGGGGGCGCTTGAAGGGGCCTGGTGGGGGCCGTTCGTTTGCCACCGCGAAGGATTGATCGACGAGGGGGATTTCCCATATCCCTCGATGGAGCGCATCACGCATTACGCCAGCGTGCGGGGTAGGGTAGGCGAACTGAGGGAGCGTCCGGCACTGCATGCGCTTGCCGCTTTCAATGCGTTGATTCCCGGATGCGGTTATGCCGGTCGTTTGAGCAGCGGCGATGGTCTGGAGGTGCATGCTTTTCATGCTGAAGCGAGCGTCGTTCACGTCGTCTGGACGATCAATGGCCGTGCGGCTGTGCTTAAGGATATTTATGCCGACGATGATCTGCGCAGCGCGTCTTGCCGTAACCGTGATGGCGGGCTTATGTCTGAGCAGCCGACATTGGTCGGGGAGTCACCGCTGTATTTGCAGTGGGAGGGCAAACCCGAAGTCGCTATAAAGCAGGGCGCCGGTGTGCTGTCTGATGTCGCCATCCATCACCACATCAACGGGCGGGCGCACTTCTTCGTCAGGGAAAACGGCTGGCGCGGCATCGTATTGGCCCGCGATGAGGACGAGGCAAAGTTGCTCCTTGAGCACATCCACCCGGCACAAATCGGTCGGCCGGCAGATGATACGACCTTGCGCAATGCCCGCAATGCCATCTGGACGATTGAAGACCCTCGGACAGCGGGGGCAAGGCTGGTCGTCAAGCAGCCGGTGAAGATGCATCCGCACAAGCGGTTGCTCGATCGTTTCAAACCATCGAAGGCGCTGCGCAGTTGGAACGGGACGTGCGAATTATTGCGCCGTGGTGTCTCGGCTGCGTCACCGGTCGCTTGGTTCGAGCGCGAAAGCGATCCCGGATTGATGCAGAACTATTACCTCTGCGAGTACGTCCCTGCAGAATTCACGGCGCGTGACATGGTCGGCGCTTTCGCAGCCGGGCAGACTTCGTTTGCCGGCGTTCCTGAGGACGAGGCTTACCGGCAACTGGCGGCCTACCTGTTGCGTATGCACGGCGGGGGTATCCTGTTCCGCGATCTCTCTGGAGGAAATATCCTGATTCACCCCGGCGCTGCCGGAAAGCTTGTCTTCTCGCTGATTGATACCGGGCGCATTCGTGTTTTCCAGAAACCGCTGCCTCTCGGTGCGCGCTTTGCCGACCTCGTCCGAATCTGCAACAAGATGCATCTGGCCGGACGTGCGAAATTTCTCAGCATCTACCTCGGGGCTTTGAAGCTGAAGCTTCAGTGGTGGCAACAATGGCGCTTCGTTGCCTACGACTTCAAAGTGGCTGCAAAGCGGCGCGTTGGGCGCAAGGCGTGGAAGCAGCTGTTTTCTCGCCCTGGCCGCTGATTCGGGGTTACTTTGTTGCGCCCAGCAGAATCACGCCGAAGCGGCGATAGTCGTCTGGACACGGCGTCCTCAAAAGGCTTGAAAGCATCGCCATGGCATAGTTCGATAGTTGCCACGGAGCACGGCCGCGAATGCGTCGCCAGAAGCGATGCAGATGCCAGCGGAAATGGCGTTTCACCTCGGTGGGCGGGATTAGGCCCGGATTTGCTTCAAGAAATTTTGCGTACGTGATGAAGAACGCCCCAAGCATTTTCTGCCGCTGACGCAATGAGTTTTCCGAATGCTTGCGGTAGCTCGCCAGCACTTCGGGAATACGTGCGATGGCGTAGCGGGTCGAGAGACGGAGCCAACAATCGATGTCTTCGAGCGGTAAGGAAGGATCGAATCCGCCGATCTCGAGAAAGGCCTCGCGACGCAGCGTGATGGATGGGTTCGAAATCAGATTGCGATGGAAGAGCCATCGGTAAGCGGCGTGGTCTGGCCCAGGTGGCGCGTGTCGATCCGTTTTGCGTACCGGGCGAACTGTTCCTTCCGCATCGATATTGCTCCGGCCCGATGAAGTATAAAGTTCCTGTCATACCGGCGAAAGCCGGTATCCAGTGTCGGAGCGCAATCGCCGACTGGACCCCGGCGTTCGCCGGGGTGACGAATTCAAACATCAACGGGC
>JAGNOM010000188.1 GCA_017990155.1 Propionivibrio sp.
CGTGCTTATTGACTTCAAGCACACGAGCGACAACGACCTTGTCGAAAAATGGGGCGACAGTTTCTTCCTCCTCGACCTCCAAGCCAGCCATGGTGAGAAGGTGAGAGAAATCATTCCCGTAAACAGAAGGGTTTACAAAACTGCGAAGCCAAGACTCAGAAAATTTCATGGATGATCCGTATCACCAATAGCTATCAAACGAATTGACGCAGGAAGCGTAAGTCGCCATCGAAGAATAAACGTAGGTCATTTACGCCGTACCGCAACATGGTCAGACGATCCGGTCCCATGCCGAAAGCAAATCCGAGATACTTCTCAGGATCGATACCGACGTGTCGCAAGACGTTTGGATGCACCATTCCGCATCCGGCGATTTCTAGCCATCGGCCTTTAAGCGGTCCATTCATGAATGCGACATCGATCTCGGCCGAAGGCTCTGTGAACGGGAAGAAGGACGGGCGGAAACGAACCTGAAGGTCATCGCTTTCGAAGAAGCGATGGAGGAAGTCAGCAACGACGCCTTTAAGGTCGGAAAAGCTGACATGTTCGCCAATCCAGAGTCCTTCAACCTGATGAAACATCGGCGAGTGCGTCGCGTCGGAGTCGACGCGGTAAACTCGCCCAGGGGCAATGATCCGGATCTCCGGCATCGTCTCCAGATGCGCGTATTTGGCTACATGCGCTTGCATATAACGTACTTGAATTGGGCTCGTGTGGGTGCGTAGAAGAATTCCTTCTGCCACGTCGCCGTTTTCATGCTGCAGATAGAAGGTGTCGTGCATTGAACGGGCCGGGTGGTCTTCCGGAGTGTTCAGAGCGGTAAAATTCTGGAAGTCCGCTTCGATCTCCGGCCCTTCAGCTACTTCGAAACCGATTGAACGGAACAGCGATTCTATCCGCTCAAGTGTCTTGGTGACTGGATGGAGCCCACCCTTCGTTTCTCCTCGACCCGGCAAAGTAATATCGAGGGATTCTTCAGACAATCTCCTATCAAGCGCAATGCGACGGAGATCCTCACGACGACCGCTCAGAGAAGCCTCAATTGCTTGCTTGGCTTGGTTGATAGCGGCACCGGCGGTCTTTCGCTCTTCAGGCGACAACTTGGACATCCCCTTGAGCAATTCGGTGATTTGACCGCTCTTTCCAAGAAAACGCGCTTTGATTTGCTCAAGCGTATCAGGGTTGTCGGTTGCCGCGAACGCAGCAGCAGCTTCTTTTACTAATTGGTCGAGATTCTGCATGAATTTTTTACCACGTTACCGAAAAAAAAGGAGGCCCAAGCCTCCTTTTTTAACACACTCAGGATCAGGCGCTGAGTTGGGCTTTAGCTTGAACAGCCAGAGCTGCGAATGCAGGCTTGTCGAAAACCGCTAGATCTGCAAGCACCTTACGGTCAACTTCAATCTGGGCCTTCTTCAGTCCGTTCATGAAGGTGCTGTACTTCATACCGACTTCACGGGCTGCCGCATTGATACGTGCGATCCACAAAGCACGGAATTGACGCTTCCTTTGGCGACGGTCGCGGTAGGCATACTGCCCGGCCTTCATTACTGCCTGTTTTGCGATGCGATATACGTTCTTGCGGCGGCCGCGATAGCCTTTTGCAAGTTCAAAAACCTTCTTATGGCGCGCGCGCGCCGTTACACCACGTTTTACTCGGGGCATTTATTCTCTCCTTACGCGTAAGGCATCATGGCTCGAACCATGGCCTTGTCGGAGTCATGCACTCCGGTCATGCCTCGCAATTGACGCTTGGCTTTGGTGGTTTTCTTCGTCAGGATGTGGCGCTTGAACGCCTGACCGCGCTTGACGCGACCACTTGCACTGACCTTGAAGCGCTTTTTTGCGCCGCTCTTGGTCTTCATCTTGGGCATTGAATGCTCCTTATGTACATGGCGACAGGTGTTTCCCGGCGGGAACGCTTTACTACCTGATGCCACTTGTTGGGACTGCGGTACTACTTTTTCTTGCTTGGCGCCAAAACCATGACCATTTGACGCCCTTCCATCTTCGGCATTTGCTCAACCGTAGCGTAATCCTGAAGATCGGTTCTGATTCTCTCGATTTGCCTCATTCCGATCTCCTGGTGCGCCATTTCGCGACCACGGAAACGCAATGTAACTTTGACCTTATCCTCTTCCTGCAAGAAGCGAGTCATGTTGCGCAACTTGATCTGGTAATCGTTTTCGTCAGTGCCTGGACGAAACTTGATCTCCTTGACCTGAACCTGCTTCTGCTTGAGCTTCTGCTCGTGCTGTCGCTTCTGTTCCTGGTATTTGAATTTGCCGTAATCCATGATTCGGCAAACCGGAGGCTGAGCCATGGGCGCGATCTCGACGAGATCCACACCGGCTTCCTCAGCCAATTGCAAGGCTTGACGGGCGCTCATGATTCCCAGCGCTTCACCTTCTACACCTACCAGTCGAATTTCAGGTGCGTTAATTTCTTCGTTAACGCGTTGCGCCTTTTGCAGTGCGATGGTTTCGCTCCTCGTGTTGACAAAAATTAAGCCGTGCCACTTCGCGCTGCGACTTCCCTCAGGAGTCGTTCGATCAGTGCCTCGAGCGGCATTTGCCCAAGATCCTGACCGCCGCGGGTACGCACGGCAACCAGATTGGCCGCCATTTCCTTGTCGCCTACGACGATTTGGTATGGCAGCTTGTTCAAGCTATGTTCGCGTATTTTATAAGTAATTTTTTCGTTGCGCAAATCGCTCTCGGCTCTTAGCCCCGCTTCGCGTAGCGTCTTTGCAACATGCTCGGCATAGTTTGATTGCTTTTCGGAGATGTTAAGCACAATGGCCTGGGCCGGCGCCAGCCAAAGAGGAAGCGCGCCTGACCAGTTTTCAATCAGGATTCCGATGAAGCGTTCAAGAGACCCGAGAATTGCTCGGTGCAACATCACCGGTGTATGCCGCGAATTATCCTCGCCTACGAATTCCGCGCCGAGACGTTGCGGCATCGAGAAATCCACTTGAACCGTTCCGCACTGCCACGAGCGGCCGATTGCATCCTTGATGTGGAATTCGATCTTTGGGCCGTAAAAAGCGCCTTCTCCGGGCAATTCTTCCCATTCAAGTCCTGAAGCCTTGAGCGCTTCACGCAAGGCTGTCTCCGCTTTGTCCCACACTACATCAGCGCCGACGCGTTTTTCCGGGCGAAGCGCCAACTTGATCGTGATGTCGGTGAAGCCAAAGTCGGCATAGACTTTTCGGACCAAGTCGTTGAATGCGGTCACTTCCGGCTGGATCTGGTCTTCCGTGCAAAAGATGTGGCCATCATCCTGCGTGAAGCCACGCACCCGCATGATGCCGTGGAGAGCACCCGAAGGCTCGTTGCGGTGGCATGAGCCGAATTCGCCATAACGGAGCGGGAGGTCACGATAGCTCCGCAATCCGGTGTTGAATATCTGGATGTGGCCCGGGCAGTTCATTGGTTTGATCGCGTAGTCGTGTTTCTCCGACTCCGTGGTAAACATGTTGTCTTTATAGTTTTCCCAGTGGCCGGACTTTTCCCACAAGGTGCGATCGAGAATCTGCGGACACTTCACTTCGAGATAGCCGTTGTCCTGATATACACGGCGCATGTACTGCTCGACCTGTTGCCATAGCGCCCACCCTTTGGGGTGCCAGAAAATCATGCCGGGCGCTTCGTCTTGCAGGTGGAAGAGATCGAGGTGGCGACCAAGGCGGCGGTGGTCACGCTTTTCCGCCTCCTCAAGCATCGTCAGGTAAGCGTCCTGATCCTCCTTCTTGGCCCACGCCGTGCCGTAGATGCGCTGAAGCTGCTCGTTACGGTGGTCACCGCGCCAATAGGCTCCGGCGACTTTCATCAGCTTGAATACTTTCAGCTTGCCCGTGGTAGGGACGTGGGGTCCCCTGCAGAGGTCGACGAAATCACCTTCCCGGTAAAGAGATACTTCCTGCCCTTCCGGGATTGCGGCGATCAGTTCGGCTTTGTAATGCTCGCCGATTGACTTGAAGAATGCCGTTGCGTCGTCTCGCTTCCAGACCTCGCGGGTCACCGGGAGGTCGCGTTTGGCGATTTCAGCCATGCGCTTTTCGATGGCAACTAGATCATCAGGCGTAAAAGGGCGTTGGAACGCGAAATCATAATAAAAACCATTGTCGATCACCGGTCCAATGGTGACCTGCGCTTCGGGAAACAGTTCTTTGACGGCGTAGGCGAGCAGGTGTGCGCTGGAGTGGCGAAGCACTTCCAGTCCTTCCGGGTCGCGGTCGGTGATGATGCCGACCACGGCGTCCTTCTCGATACGGTGTGATGTGTCGACAAGGAGCCCATCCACTTTACCTGCCAGTGCGGCGCGCGCGAGGCCGGCGCCAATGCTCTGCGCGATCTCGGCTACGGTTATGGCGTTTGAAAACTCCCTTTGGGAGCCATCGGGTAGAGTGATGACCGGCATGTCGACCCCAGAAATGAGAAAAGCCAGAGGATCGCTCTGGCTTTAATGTTTGGTAGGCGCGATTGGACTCGAACCAACGACCCCCACCATGTCAAGGTGGTGCTCTAACCAGCTGAGCTACGCGCCTTCTTTGTCGCGAGAGCTGCATGCGACGTCGAAGAAGGCCGCATTATAAGGACGTTTACGGCCATGTCAACAAATTTGAACCACGTTCGTCGGGCGATTTTCTGGTTTCCGTCTGCCCGGACACGACGGCTTTTGTGCTGTCCGTTCCTCCTTCTGCTATTGAATCCGATAAAGACCGGCAACTTCCGCGAGACCGCCGCGGCGGAACGGTGCACGATTATCGGCGCTCGCTAATCCGTAAGCGCGCGAACTTTCACCATCTTCCCTTTGACCTTGCCGTGCGCAAGTTTGTGAACTGCTTCGTTCGCGATCTCGCGTGTGACGGCGACGTAGGTGCTCTGGTCGGTGACGGTGATCTTGCCGATCTGTTCGCGCGTAAACCTCGGGGTGCCGGCCGCTTCGGCGGTGAGGGCGCCGAGTACGTCGCCGGGGCGGATCTTTTCCTTGCGCCCGCCAAGAATCTGCAGCGTGACCATCGGCGGCACCAGCGGCTCGTCGTTTCCGCTTTGCAGCGAGCCGAGGCCGTGCCACTCCGCTTCGTTGCCGGTCATCTGCTCGATGGCGGCGACGCGGCGGCGATCGGCCGGGCTGCACAGGCTGAGCGCCCAGCCGTCCTCGTCGGCGCGGCCGGTGCGGCCGATGCGGTGGACGTAGATCTCGGGATCGGGCGTCATGTCGACGTTGATGACCGCTTCAAGACGTGAAATATCCAGCCCGCGCGCGGCAACGTCGGTGGCGACGAGCACGGAGCAACTGCGGTTGGCGAACTGGATCAACACCTGGTCGCGTTCGCGCTGTTCGAGATCGCCGTGCAACGTCAGCGCGTGGAATCCCTGTGCATGCAGCACATCGAGCAACTCGCGGCATCGCTGCTTGGTGTTGCAGAACGCGAGCGTGCTGACCGGGCGGTAATGCTTGAGCAGGATGCCGACGGCTTCCAGGCGCTCGTCGTGCTTGATCTCGTAGAAGCGCTGGCGAATCTTGGTGTCCTCGTGCTGTTCAAGCAGCTTGATCTCCTGCGGCTTGCGCAGGAACTGGCTGGCCAGTCGCACGATGCCTTCCGGAAAGGTTGCCGAAAAGAGCATCGTCTGGCGTCCATCCGGGCATTGCTTGGCAACGTAGGCGATGTCGTCGTAGAAGCCCATGTCGAGCATGCGATCGGCCTCGTCGAGCACCAGCGTATTGAGTGCGTCGAGTTGCAGGCTGCCGCGTTCGAGGTGGTCCATGATGCGTCCCGGCGTGCCGACGACGATGTGCGCGCCGTGCTCCAGGCTGTCGCGCTGCGGGCGCAGGGTTGTGCCGCCGCAAAGCGTGAGGATCTTGATATTGGCTTCGGAACGGGCCAGGCGACGGATTTCCTGCGTCACCTGGTCGGCCAGTTCGCGCGTTGGGCACAGCACCATCGCCTGCAC